>NZ_WTLA01000011.1:0-137500 GCF_011378845.1 Pseudoalteromonas sp. Z9A4 | reverse complement strand
AGCAAAGCAGAAGAAAGCGATGCGCAGTACAGCTTATCTTGAAAAGGTATTGAATTTATAGTGTTTTTTCATGCTCTTGCCCTGGGTATTAAACGACTATACCCAATATTGAGCGCGGAGTGAATAATTCTAAGGCGTTACTTTTTATCCATAAAAAAGTTAACTTGCGATAAGTTAGTTAAATATTCTCGCCTTATGTCTTTATTTTCAGCCAGCTTGTCTAAATCACCAATTAAGGTAACTAACTTATTATGAGAATGACTGCTGGTTGTTTTAAAGTCGTCTTGCTTTTCGTCGCTGTCAACACGCTCTTTTTTATTCATGTTGTAGCTGTTTTCGTTTTCTTCAAGCCAAATATCGTCAATTAAGCGAATGTCACTTTTACTAATGGTTTGCTCTTGCATCGCCATTTGCAGCTCGTATTGATTTGTTTCCGGGCTAAACGCATACATTTTTGTATCAACATCAACTTCGTGAGACTGGTCAAGCCCCACAAGCTCTTTATTTTTAACTGCGGTACCTACGTTATAACTCTCTTCTTTGTCGTAGTAGTCGGGGCGACTGTATTGATAATCAAAGTGGCTACTTACATTTTTACTTTGTGTTAAACCGCTAAGCTCGCCTAATTGGGTTTGCTCAGTCGCTTGGCTTAGCTCAATGGTACTTTTAGGCTGATAGTCACCGCTATCCAGTGCGTAAGAAAACGTAGCATCAAAATCAGCGAGCTTAGAAATACCCACCCCCAATGTATTGGGTGCTTTATTACCAAGCCCTTGGTAACGGGGATCGCTTGCGATCATGTTATCAACTAAATCGGCAACCATAGCGCGCCCGTCATTAAATTGCTTATCTGCAAGCGACTCAATATTGCTATAACGTTCAGCCGCTGACGACATACTTGTAAAAGCGCCTTTAAATAATGCAAAACCTTGCTGCATTGTCTCATCCCCTTTACGACCAAATGCCGAGTCTTTACTATCCTCGGTACTGTTTACTCGGCTATCTTCTAAGCTTTGATCGAGGGACGCTAAATACTGCTGCATTTGCTGTGTGTCTTTAGCGCCAATGGTCGACATATCGAGTGCAAAGTCGATTTCGTTTTTCCCATTCTCAGCCTTAAACACAAGTGCTTGTTGATTTGTCGCTTCATCTATTGAGTAACTTAAATCAAGCGTGTTTTCGCCTGTATCAAGCGCATCATTTTGCGTTGTTGAAAACGACACATTAAAACCCGCTAGCTGCTCACTATTAAAGCCTGATAAAAAATCTAAACTCATATCTGTTTGGTTTGGCACTATAATAGGATTAAATGAGTTTTCACTCGCTTTAAAAAACTCATCGGCCATTTCGCCAACACCCGCCATAACCTGCGTTAAAGTCGCATGTTCAGCCTCAGATAAATCGCCATTTACTTCGTAACTTATGCCAAAGCCATCAACGGCTTCGCCCGTTTTTTCATCAAAGCCTTGCGATGAGTTAAAGGTAATGTTTATAACATCACCCTCTTTGGTTTTTACCGAGAGCTCAAATAAATAATTATCGTCATCCTCGTACTTGCTACGATTAGCACTTTCCATATAAGGATTAAGCGTGCGCTCAACACGTTGCTGGCTTGAGGCTAAAAACGTTTTTTGCTCATGCCCAAGTTGCCCCAAGCTTGATAAAATATCGCTGGTATTAGCATAAGCACCCTGAATATTTTTAACGGATGTATTTAATCGCTCAATTAATTGGGTACTGTTTTCGTTTTTTAATAACCCCTCATGCTGAGAACTTATTACGGTGCGCAGGGCGAGTTCTTCATCGGAGAGTTTATAGTTAAGCGTGCTAGGCGTGCTTGTAATAATAAATAGCGAGGTAAGTTGCTGTTGTAAAATATCCCCTACTTTTTGATTGCTACTTATCGTTTCGTAAATCGTTTCATCATTTAGCTGGCTTAGTAGCTCGTCGGTTATTTTTGAGGCATTAGTTTGTAAATCATTAATAGCTTGAAGGTCGCCACTACTGTGCAGTGAAGGTGTCGCAGATGTTTGGTTGGCGTTATTAACTGATAGGGCAATCATAGTGCTTAGATTAGCCTGACTGCCAAATATATTATTAACCATGATTATCCTTAATCGCTAAACCCTATTAAGTAATGTATCGGGCGCTTAGTTAAAAGCTTTAGCTTAAGGAGGTTTTTTTACCTATTATTTATACAAATAATCGGCCTTACTCTTAAGGGCTATTTTATTTGCTTACTATCTTCACCTGTTTCTTTTATTTTTTGTACTAAAAAATCGACCGCCGCTTTTACCTTTGGTACCAAATAACGTTGTTTTTGATACAACAAATAAACAGCCATATTAGAATTTTGAGTTATTGCCACCTCATGCTCAAACTTAAGCTCTTGTAACTCACCCAGCTCAAGATATGAAGCCAGTGCCCATCGAGTTGACATTAAAATACCTTCCCCGTTACATGCTTTTTTTGCAAGCCACGACCCGTTATTTGAAATAGCGACCGCAGGCCCAGAAACGTCATGCCATTGCTCATCTACTTTACATAACCACGGCGTTGGCCCTGAAGGCGTTTTAAAATAAAGCCCATTATGGTGCTTTAATTCCATGGCGTTACTTGGCACTCCGTGTTTTTGTAAATAGCAGGGGGACGCCACAGGTATAAAGCCATTATCCATAAGTTTTATTGCTATCACGCGCTCATTGGGTGCATAACCACCACGAATAGCAATATCAACATCGTCACGGCCAAGTGTCGACAGCTCATCGCTTAAGCTTACATCGAGTATTATTTCGGGGTATAACGCGCTAAGCTCATCAAGCAGCGGCATGAGCATTTTGTCGCCAAAACCTACCATGCAACTTATAGATAAACGCCCCTTTGGGGTTGTTTGGTAACTTCGAACCGTTTCGTGGCTTTGCTCAAGCTGGTTCACTATTTTTTGTACATCGCTGTAGTAAATTTGCCCTACTTCGGTCAGCTTAACTATGCGGGTTGAGCGTTTTAAAAGCGTAGCCCCTAGGCTTTTTTCTAAATCGGCCACTCGCCTCGACAACGACGAAGGCGGCACACCAAATGCTTTTGCGGCTTTGGTAAAACTGCCTGTTTCAACCACCTTAATAAAATACCGTATGGCTTTTAGTTGATCCAAGTCGCCTCTCCATTAAATAAAATGCTTTATTGTCTTAAAGACAAAAGTGATTCGCATTTTCCCTTATATATAAGCAAATTAAAACAAGTAATAATAGGCTCAACTTAAACACGGGGACCAAAATTGCATTATTTGGCAATGAGTATCCTCACGTTAATAAAGGAAAGCTGACTTATGATTACTTTGCACGGTTTTGCTGCTAGCAATTATTACAACCTAGTTAAACATGTACTTTTACACAAACGACTGCCATTTAAAGAACACCTTGTTTACGGCGGTAGTGAAGAGTTACTAGCAATAAGCCCTGCAGGCAAAGTGCCTGCAATCACAACAGCTAATGGTCTTAATATTTCTGAGTCGAGTGTTATTTGCGACTTTATAGAGGAGTCGTACCCACAAACTCCGCTATACCCTAAAGATGCAGGTGAGCGCGCAGTTGTTCGTCAAATTATGAAAATAGCAGAGCTTTATTTTGAACTGCCAAGCAGACGGTTCATCCCTTATGTATTTTCGGGTAATGAAGTTCCTGAGGCTCTTAAAACAGAAGTACGCCAAGTATTAACTCGTGGCGTTACTGCATTAACCAAACTAGGTAAGTTTTCACCTTGGATTGCAGGCGAGCAATTCACAATGGCAGACATTTACGTTTATTACGTAAACACCATTGTTAGCGCCTTTGGCTCTACTCAGCTTGATTGGGATGTACTAGCACAAGTTCCCGGCATGAAGGAGTGGAGCGAATCAATGAGCCAATTAGCCATTGCCCAAAGCATAGAGGCCGACCGCCAAGCAAATATGGCTGACTTTATGCAAAAAGTGAAAGCTCAAATTCAAGCAGTAAACGCTAAATAGCCCTTAGCTATATAAGAAGCCTTTAGCTATAACAGCCCTTAGCTATAACAGTAATCAATACTCATTTTTGTGGGAGCAAACATAATGACAGATAAAAATATCCAACTTACTTCAACTATCAGCGAAGACAATAAACTAACACTTGCCTTAAAAAACATCGAGATGCCAAAGCCTAGTGCCGATGAAGTGGTTATTCGTATTGAAGCTGCACCATTAAACCCATCAGACTTAGGCGTTTTATTCAGCGCAGCTGATATGTCTACTGCAAAGCAATCGGGTACTGATGAAAACCCAGTAATTACTGCCGATGTTCCAGCTCAATTTATGCCATCACTTAAAACACGCGTAGGTAAAGCCACACAAGTAGGTAATGAAGGCGCAGGCACCGTTGTAGCAGCAGGTTCATCACCAGCCGCACAAGCATTAATGGGTAAAACCGTTGCTGTAATTGGCGGTGGTACGTATCGTCAATTTATTTGTGCCAATGTACAAAGTTGCCTAGAGCTAAAAGAAGGGACTACCGCTAAAGAAGGTGCATCATCTTTTGTTAACCCACTTACCGCACTAGCAATGGTAGAAACCATGCGCGCTGAAGGTCATAAAGCTATTATTCACGCGGCTGCAGCTTCTAATCTTGGCCAAATGCTAAACCGTATTTGTATTGCTGATGGCGTTGATTTAATTAATATTGTTCGTAAACCAGAACAAGAAAAATTACTGCGCGATATGGGTGCAAAATATATTGTTAACTCAAGCAGCGACACTTTTCTTGCTGATCTAACCGCTGCAATAATTGAAACGGGTGCAACTATAGCGTTCGACCCAATCGGTGGCGGCCAACTAACAAGTGATATTCTTAACTGTATGGAAGTTGCAGCTGCACGCGATATGAAAGAGCACAGCGTTTATGGCTCAGACACTTACAAACAAGTGTATATTTATGGTGCATTAAACCGAGGCCCTATCACAATAAACCGTAACTTTGGTTTTGCATGGGGTGTAAACGGATTCTTATTATTTAATGCCTTAGGTAAATTAGGCACAGATACAGTAATAAAAATGCGCAAACGTATTGCAGACGAAATTACCACTACATTTGCGAGCAATTACACGCACGAAGTGTCATTAGCTGAGGTGTTACATTTACAATCAATCGCGGCTTATTCTAAACAAGCAACAGGCGAAAAGTACTTAATTAAACCTCAAGCTTAAGTAAATATTCTTCGTTAAAAATTAAAAACCACAGCGCTTAGCACTGTGGTTTTTAAATATAAAAGCAGATGCTAATTAGGTATCTGCTTTTTATTTGGTCGTTGTAAAAACTAGCTCGGAGTATTTACTTTGGCTAATAAATTACACTCGTGGATTTCAAGCATTCCTCTAGACAGCTTTCAACTAAGATTGTACTTTCCGCTCGCTACAAATAGTCAAGTGTGTGAGCTAATCAACTGTATCCGCTCAATCTTCAAAACTATGAGAGGAAAAATATTAATGAGCCTATGTACTTTGTTTTGGTGAGAGATCTTTGGGCATAGATGGAGTTATGACTTTTTCTCATTTTTTAGACTCAGTTTTCCCTTTTATGTGCCAAATAAATTTTTTAATACTTTCATATAACTGGGTTCAAAAGTAAATTATTAACCTTTTCTATTTCATCCAACCATATTTTTGTTTCTTTACATCGCATTGCCACAGTAGTTTCAATTAAAGGATAAATATCAAGTAACTTATTGTGATTGAAAATAGGCTCATGATGAGCGATTCGATTTCTTATTTTTCTTATTACAAAGCAAGCTTCTTTTAATAGCGTTCTAATTTGCGCCGCAGTTAGGTTATCAGCATTTGGAAATGCAGTCTGAATATGAACGTTCCAAATACGCCCATCATGCCTTCGCGTTAGCATTTCTTCCCACCAAGATAACTTTAACTCTGGTAACACCTTGCCTAACCCTTGGTAATTATTGCTAACAATGCTTAATAGCTCTCTTTTATTTTTATAAGCCAGTGAGTTTTGAAATACCGTATTAATAGGCCAATCAGCACCATATCTTTTTGCAATAGCTTCACTAATAGCATTACGTAATACCACTTCATATATATGTAAAGGAAATAAAAAATCAGATGATAAATTTGCATTCCATTCATATAGCGAGAGAGCTTTTATACCGCAATCAACACCAGTACTCGCAATGACAGCATTTCTGTATGTTGTAAATCGACTAATTGATATGGTCTTTTCAATTGCTTTGTATCGCATTAACTTTCCATCTTATAAGTTTTTCTTTATCTTTGGTTGATCATAATACATTTTCTGGTAATATGTTTATTGAGAGCTTTGGATATCCCTGCTTATGCAGCCCACCAAAGACAAAAGATAAAAAATAAACCCATGCTTAGGCGTGGGTTTTTTCGTTCTGATGCAAGTTGCTTGAGTTTAAATTATTTTTTACTGTGGGATAAAGTGTTTACACTAAAATATAATTTACATTATATTTTTATTTACTCATTTTACATAGCATTACTGGTTAGCGGCTTTATCTAGTCAATACTCACTCGCCTGACCTTGCTGTATATAACTATCTACTCTAAATGTATCACAAACTGTTTTCATATTAGAAGTGCAAAGATCCTCTTTGATCAAACCACTCAATAATTGTACTAATTAGTGCAATTAGTCATAAATCTGTAACTTTGATCCGCGATAATCTCTATCCGATAAATGAATAAACTCAAGAAGATTAAGTAAGATGAGTACACCCTTAGTGCAACTAACATTTGCACAGCAATCATTTGATGATTCTATGTCTGCGGCGATGAGCCACGCTATGGAATATGAAAAGCTGTCACTAAAAGCCAGTGCTGCGCATAACATTACGCTGCAATGTGTGTTGCCTGATGGCGCAAATGAGAGCGATGTTATTTCACTAAGTGCTACGCAGCCCAGTGCGCGTGGGGCGCAGTATTTTACTGAAAAAACGCTGAGCAATGCAGACCTTGAATCTGGTACTGTAAACCTTACTTTAAGTAACATTACACAAAGCCAATGTTTTGTAGTGCAAATGATGCTGCACGGAAAAAACACGACCTTAAAAGAAAGCCAACAACTCGATGTGTACATTAAAGCATTTGAGCAAGGCTATATTCCTGAACACATAACAACTGAACATGCTAAGCCTCAGGGCGTTCGTAGCTACTTTGCGAGTATGGGTTCTACGTTTTTATCGCTGTTTTAGTGCTGGCTGCACTTAAATTACGCGACGCGACCTATAAGTTATTAATCTGCAAAACTTACTTTACCCATAGTAACTCCCGCAATACCTTGTGCAGTATTACTTAGGTGTTGCTGCTCTCCTGCTAGGCATTCGTTTGCTAAAATAGCAAATAGTACAGCCTCTTTTGCGTCGGGGTTTATACCTAAATCGTCGGTGTTTTTAAAAGCCTTAATACGTGGGCAAAGCGCTGTAAGTTGCGCCATTAGCAACGGGTTATGAATACCGCCACCACTTGCATACACCACACAATTTTGTGCGCGCTCTGCACACTCGTTTAATACATTTGCTATAACGGTTGCAGTAAAGGTATTTAAGGTGGCCATTACATCTTCATGGCTTAAATGGTGAGTATTTGTAACCTGCTGTGCAGCATTTAAATACGCTAAGTTAAATACCTCAGGCCCTGTGGTTTTAGGCATTGGGAGTTTAAAAAATGCGTTATTACACAATGCATTCAATAATGGTGTATTTATCTTGCCTGCTTTTGCTATTTTTGCGCCATCGTCATAATGCATATCTTTAAAATGTTGCTGTACGTAGGCATCCATAATGGTATTACCGGGGCCAATGTCGGAGCTAAACACACCGTTTGCATCACCATTTTTGGGTAAAAACGTTAAGTTAGCAATGCCGCCCATATTTAGCAAAATCCGACTCTCAGCAGCGCTCGAAAAATATAAATAATCGCCATACACCGCCAGTGGCGCGCCCTCGCCTCCTGCGGCTATGTGTTTTTGCCTAAAATCACCAATGGTAGTAATACCCGTTGTAACGGCTATTTGGTCGCTATCGCCAATTTGCAAGGTGCCGTTATTAAAATCTTTATGGTTATGCTGCGACTGCGGGCAGTGGTAAATAGTTTGCCCGTGGCTGGCTATTACATCAATATTTGCTGGGTTTATTTGCCAAGTATGTAAGCACTGGTTAACCATATCGCCATGGAGCTTACCTACCCAAGGGTGCAATAAAGTAATAAGCTCTAAATCGCATTCGCGCTTAGCAAATACCTGCTTTATTTTAGTTTTGTAGTCGTCGTTGTAGTCAACGGTGGTAAAATTTAAAACCTCAAGGTGAGTATTTAAGCCTGCGCCCGTTACTTTACACAGGGCAACATCGAGCCCATCTAACGAAGTACCACTCATTAAGCCAATAATTAAACGGCTTGGCTTTTGAGCACTATTATAAAGGGCGGCTATATGTGGGTGCATAATGGCATCTAAACAAGTGTAATATTTTGCTTATATTAGAGTACTTTAAAACAAAGTAATAGCCGTAAACCGTTTAATTTAGGTTCTGATTGTTTAACTCTTAAATGATTGCTAAGTTAGCGTGCATACTAAAAATTTATGGAAAAAGATGATCACCCTCAGAGATTTTAAAGCCCAAGACGCGCCTTTTATTATTAACACCTTAAATGATGAACAGGTGACTCGTTACTTATCGTCAAAAATTCCGTTTCCGTATACACAAGCCGATGCTGATTGGTGGATAAACCAAGGCTCAAAAAACGGCGTAGTTGATACAACGGTTAAGGCCATTGTTGTAAATGAGCAATTTGCAGGCTGTATTGGTATAACTCCAGGGGAGTTTGAATACAGCCACAGTGGCGAAATTGGTTATTGGCTAAATAAAGCCTACTGGGGACAAGGTATTATTACTCGCGCTATTGAACTTATGTGCAATGAAGCATTTGCAAATTCACACATAAATAGAATTTTTGGCGCTGTGTTTGCTGGTAATACCGGCTCTATGAAAGCACTTATTAAAAGTGGCTTTGAACAAGAGGCTGTGCTTAAACAGGCTATTTATAAAAACGGCGTATTTTACAATAGCCACATTTTTAGCAAGCTTAAATAAAGTATTTAGAATAAATACTCTGCCTATAAGGGTTGAATTACCAGTCCCTCGCCCAAAACTCCTTTATTAAGGTACGCATTGTACATATTCATACTGCTTAGCCGCGCATTATTGTTTAGCTGAACACGATTTTTAAAGCGTAAACATTCGGTAAGTAGTTTATTTATATTAATAGGAGATTTTTATGTCTACAACTAGTCGTCAACTTACACTTGAATCACGCCCTAATGGCGCTCCAACAGATGAAAACTTTAAATTAAAAACGGTAGAGCTTCCATCGCTTAAAGATGGTGAAGTATTACTGCGTACTATTTACCTATCGCTTGACCCTTATATGCGTGGTCGTATGAGCGACGCTAAGTCGTACGCTGACCCCGTTAACATTGGTGATGTAATGGTTGGCGCTACAGTGTGCCAAGTAGAAGAGTCTAAAAACGATAAGTTTAGTGAAGGTGAGTGGGTACTTGCCTACACGGGTTGGCAAGACTACGCCATTACCGACGGCGAGGGCTTAATGCAGTTAGGTAAAGAGCCTACAAACCCTTCATACGCATTAGGCATTATGGGTATGCCTGGCTTTACTGCTTACATGGGGCTGCTTGATATTGGCGCACCAAAAGAAGGTGAAACCGTAGTTGTTGCAGCAGCAACAGGCCCGGTGGGCGCAACCGTTGGTCAAATAGCTAAAATTAAAGGCTGTAAAGTAGTGGGTGTTGCTGGTGGTAGCGAAAAATGTGCACACGCCGTTGAAAAGCTAGGCTTTGATGCCTGTATTGATCACAAAGCAGATGATTTTGCACAGCAGCTAGAAAAAGCCTGCGATAAAGGCATTGATGTTTACTACGAAAATGTGGGCGGTAAAGTGTTCGACGCTGTATTACCATTACTAAATACCTCAGCACGCGTACCACTGTGTGGTTTAGTATCACAATATAACGCAACCAGCCTGCCGGAAGGGCCAGACCGTTTAGGCATGTTAATGGGGCAGTTGCTTACTAAGCGCATTAAAATGCAAGGCTTTATTATTTTTGATGATTACGGCGACCGTTACGACGAGTTTGCTCAAGACATGCAAAAATGGCTACAAGAGGGAAAAATTCAATACCGTGAGCACATGGTAGAAGGTATTGAAAATACAGTTAACGCATTTAACGACATGATCTGCGGTAAAAACTTTGGTAAAACAGTGGTTAAAATCAATAACCCTCTTTAATTCTAAACGGCTTGTAATAACTTAGTTAAGCCAAAAAGGACTAACATGATAAAGCTACACCACTTAAATAAATCACGCTCAAAACGTATTATTTGGCTTTTAGAAGAGCTAAATGTTGACTACGAAATTGTGGCCTATCAGCGCAATAAAGACACGTTTTTAGCTCCTGACGAACTAAAGCATATTCATCAACTAGGTAAATCGCCGGTAATTGAAGACGGCGGTTTAATTATTGCCGAATCAGGCGCTATTACCGACTACCTTATTACTAAATACGGTAACGGTAAATTTGCACCACAAGTAAATACAGCTGAATATGTTGATTACCAGCAATGGCTACACTTTGCAGAAAGCTCAGCAATTTTGCCACTTTTACTTAAAATGTTTGTATTAAAAGACGGCGCTAAAACACAGTTTTTAGAGGGCTATGCCGACGCCGAAACAGCCAAAGTAATTAGCTACTTTAACGACCGCCTTGAAGGTAAGCGTTATTTAGTGGGCGACACCTTAACTGGCGCCGATTTTATGATGTCGTTTATTGTTGAGCTGGTTAAAAACGCGGGCCAATTAACACACTTTAAAAACCTCGTTAAATACGATGAACAGCTACAAAGCCATGAAAAATTTCATACGGCTAACGAGCTCGAGGCAAAGTACAACTAACTACTTTTATATAATCTTTTTGTATAATCTTTTTATACAACATCAAGGGGCATTTAGCCCCTTTTTTAATGCCTGAAAAACACTCCTCATTAAAGTTACGCTTGTAAACTAAATTAACAAACAATCCCTTATTGCTAATAAAACTTTAATTAATAAGGCATAATGCTGCTATTGTTTTAGAATAATCACTAATAATACAAGCTGCTCTTGCGCGTATTGACTCACACTTGGGATCAACCATGACCATAAACATGCGTTTAACGACCGGCTTTGGCGTAATTTTATCAATGATGCTTATTTTAACCATTATTGGCATTTCGCGCGTTAGCCTCATTAATAATAACATTACCCACATGACCGACGTAAATTCGGTAAAGCAACGTTACGCAATTAACTTTAGAGGCAGCGTACACGACAGAGCGATAGCCGTGCGCGATGTAGTGCTAATTACCGATCAAAGCAGTTTAAGCTCCGTGTTAAAGAGCATAAAAGAGCTAAACGCATTTTACCAAACGTCAAGCCGGTCTATGGCCGAGCTAATAGGTAATATGAATAATGAAGAGCGCGCTCTAATTAATAAAATAAATCAAATAGAGCAGCGCACTCAACCTTTCATTCAAGGTGTAATAAACGCTAAAAATGCAGGAAACCTAAACGAAGCTGAGCGCATTTTATTAACCGATGCGCGCCCTGCGTTTACCCAGTGGCTAAATGTTATAAACCAATTTATAAACCTGCAAGAGCAAGCAAATCAAACCACCACTATTGATACTCTCGATATTGCCAGCTCGTTTAAAATTTGGATGATTTCGCTCACCGCACTTGCCTTTTTAATAGGCATAAGCGTTGCGTATGTTATTAGCCAACTGATCAGAAATTCAGTAGGTGGCGAACCACAAGAGGCTGCTGAAGTAATTGCCCTTATTGCGCAAGGCGACTTAAGAGGTGATGTACAGTCGTGTTGCCCAAATAGCATGATGGCTTCTGTAGGGGTGATGCAATCTAAATTAAAAACCATTGTAGATAGCATTATTAACTCATCTGAAGAGCTTTCTACGCACTCTGCAAGCGTAGCATCTGGCTCGCAGCAAGCACTTAGTGCCGCTGACGCACAAGTAACTTATACAAACTCTGCAGTAAGCAGCCTAGAAGAAATGAGCCGCAGTATTCATGCCGTAGCCGACTCAGTTAGGCAAACAGAAGATAACTCAAAAATAACCGCACAATTATCGCAGCAAGGTAGTATTGCTGTGCAAAAAGTAGCGGCCGAAATTGAGCAAATCTCAGTAACTGTAAAAGCGACGGTTACCCAAGTAAACGTGCTGCAAGAACATGTAAAACACATTGGCGATATTTTAAGTGTGATCCGCAGTATTTCTGATCAAACAAACTTGCTTGCACTAAATGCGGCAATAGAAGCTGCAAGAGCAGGCGAAACAGGCCGAGGGTTTGCTGTTGTTGCTGACGAGGTAAGACAACTTGCCCAGCGCACTGGCGACGCAACAGGCGATATTGAAAAGATGATTTTGCAAGTACAAGAAAACACGCAAGCGTCGGTAACAGCTATGGAAACCACAGTACCACAAGTAGAAAATGGCCTAACGCTTACTCACGAAGCAAACGAGTTACTGCATCAAATACAGCAACAAGCTAACGATTCATTAAGTAACGTGCTTGAAATTGTTGAATCAACATCAAACCAAGTAGCCACCGTGGCGCAAATTAGTACTGGCGTAGAAGAAATTGCCAGTATGTCCAAAGAAACCAGCATGTCGCTTAACAGTAACGCACAAGAAGCCGTTGCATTAGCTGACCTTTCAAACACGCTTAAAAAGTATATTAGCTACTTTAAAGTTTAATTTTTATAGTAAGCAATAAACAAAGGGGCTTTTAAGCCCCTTTGTTGTTTATGTACATTAATAATAGCGGACTATATACCCGCTAAATCGCGCTCGGTAATACACTCACCCGAGGCCATTTCAAACTCGCGACATACTAATGGGCGGTTTTCGTAAATAGAGCACATAAGCGT
Organism: Pseudoalteromonas sp. Z9A4; assembly: GCF_011378845.1. Taxonomy (NCBI): domain Bacteria; kingdom Pseudomonadati; phylum Pseudomonadota; class Gammaproteobacteria; order Alteromonadales; family Pseudoalteromonadaceae; genus Pseudoalteromonas; species Pseudoalteromonas sp. Z9A4. The sequence continues at coordinate 124,460 of NZ_WTLA01000011.1, read as the reverse complement.
ATTGCGGTCGAGTGCTTGGCACCAACCGTCGTCAGCGCGTTTCATTACTTCACTGCCCCATTTATCGTATTCTATATAGTTAAAAGGCACGCCAGTGTCGGTTACTATGCGCACTTCTAATTGGCAACAACAGGCTTGGCAGTTAGCACACGTAACGGGCTCTGGGGTAGTAGAAATATTTTCAACGGGGATAACAATATGAGGCATAGTGGCTTACTTTTTTGAATAAGCCACTAGGATACAGTAACTAATTTAACGCGCTAGTAGTTTTGCTTTAATATCGCTGTAACGCATTTGCTCACACAGTGCAAAACCACTCAGCTGGCGTACTTTATTACGCGCAAATAACGGCACACTCATCCCCGCTAAAAAGCGGCATTGGGTTTCAATCCCCACATTATTATTACCCTTGCCCGCCATATGCGCTAAAAACTCATCAACTTTTTGATAAATAAGCTGATCGTCAATATATGCAGGCTCTATAGAGTACTCAAGCTTAACCGCATGCCCTCTACACACACTACAATGCCCACATTGCTCAGGTGCATTTTGATCGTCAAAATAGCGCGCTAAGTTATAGCTTAAGCAACTTTGTAGCTCAAAAAAGCGCACAAGTGCAGCAATACGTTTAATTTCGGCTTGTTCTTTGTCGGTAAAGTAGTCGTGAAGTTGCTGGGCAAGTTCTGGGTTATTTATAACCTCGCTATGCACTTTGTATACTTGGGTAATACGTTTGGTTTCGAGCGTTATTAGGTTTTTTTCGGCTAGGTAATCAAGAGCAGCCACTACGCGTTTGCGATCAACCTGCGCGGCTTGCGTAAGGGAGTCAAAATTTAGCGTGCCCCATATTTTTTTAAAATCGGTATGGCTAAATATTTGTGTTAAAAATGCTTGGCGTTGCTCATCAAAATGACCAAGTAGCTCGTTTTTATCAACCAAAAATTTGTATTTAAAATCGGCGTAGTAGGCATATTGCGGCGTTATAGCGCCTTGCATTTCAAGCTGTACAAGTAAGGTTTTAAGTGCCAGTTGCCTAATATTACTTTCGCTCGATAAGCTGTATTCTTGCATTTCCCATTGCTGGTGGCTTTGGCGAATATCGTTAATTACGTATTCAATACCGCTAAGCTCAGGGGTGTCGCCATATACAAAGTTTTCTACCGTATTTAGGCCGTCTAGGTTAGCAAGCGTGTAACAATTTGATGGATCGCCATCGCGCCCTGCTCGGCCAATTTCTTGGCTGTAGTTTTCTATCGATTTAGGTAAGTCGTAATGTATAACAAAGCGAATATCAGATTTATCAACGCCCATACCAAAGGCTATGGTTGCCACTACAACGTTAATTTTACCGCCCATAAAGTCATCTTGAATTTGCCAGCGTAGCGTATCTTCAAGCCCTGCGTGGTAGGCAACAGCATGAATGCCTTGCGCACTCAGTGTGTTTGCTACTTGCTCGGCACTTTGCTGCAGCGTTACATACACAATACCAGGGCCACTTTGCGCACGTACAATGTTAGCAAGCTCGGTGTTTTTATCGGCGGTTTTAACGCTCAGCACGCTTAAATCTAAATTAGCGCGGTAAAAGCCCGTTTGCACAATGCACTCAGGCGCAATAGCAAAGCGCTCTGCCATATCGCGTTTTACTTTTTTAGTGGCCGTTGCAGTAAGTAACAACACTAAAGGAATATTAAGCTCTTCGCGGTAACGCGGCAGTTTAAGGTAGTCGGGTCTAAAGTTATGGCCCCATTCTGATATACAGTGCGCTTCGTCTACCACTAACATCGAAAGCGCCACTTGGCTTATAAACTCTCTAAAACGCTCGTTTTTAAAGCGCTCAACCGACACCATTAATACTTTAATTTTACCGTTTCGCACATCATTCATTACGGTGCTGCTTTGCATTTGATCTTGGCTCGAATCAAGGCTGGCAGCATAAATACCTTTGCTATTTAAAAAGCTAATTTGATCTTTCATCAATGCAAGTAAAGGCGAAACCACTAAGGTTAAATTTGGTAAATGCAACGCAGTTAATTGATAGCACAACGATTTACCCGAGCCGGTCGGAAATATAGCCAACGACGATTGACCATTTAAAAGCTGCTCTATAGTTTGTTGTTGCCCTGTTCTAAATTGGCTAAAACCAAAGTGCTGCTCAAGTGATTGAATTAGTGGCGTGGTCATAAATGTCCTTTTGATGGCTAAACAATAGTCATGCTTATAAAAATGCGGTGTAGATAAAATATTTGCAACTCGGTGTGTATGAAATATTTGCAACTCAGTATACAACAAATAACATTATTTATTGCTGACATCGGTTTTATTTAGGCGCAAACTAGGCACCCATTAAATGAGTAGTAACTACTTGTTGCCAAAATAATTTATTGATACCCAAGTCACCTTAAAAAACTAATAAAAAATACAGATCACTTGGGTATATTATTTTTAAGGGCAACGTTATGAGTATTACAATACCTAAAATCGTCGTTATTGGCGGTGGTGCTGGCGGATTAGAACTTGCAACCCAACTGGGGCATAAGCTAGGGAAAAAAAAACAAGCAGATATACTGTTAATAGACAAAAACCGTACCCACATATGGAAGCCGTTACTGCACGAAGTAGCGACAGGCTCTATTGACCCTGATTTAGATGGCGTTGTGTATTCAGCCCATGCCGCAAAACATCATTATCGTTTTCAACTTGGTACCTTTTGCAATATAGACCAAAGCAATAAAACAATTACCCTCTCCCCATTAAACGACGAGTTAGGCCACACTATTTTACCTGGGCGTACAGTTCGTTACGATCACCTTGTTATTGCCATCGGCAGCGTAAGTAACGACTTTAATACCCCTGGTATAAAAGAGCACTGCTACTTTTTAGATTCAAGCCAACAAGCAGAGCGCTTTCAGCACTCATTACTAGATAGCTTTACGCGCCTTCATCAAGACGACAACCAACAGCAATCACTTAATATTGCCATTGTAGGCGGCGGTGCTACGGGTGTTGAACTCTCAGCTGAGCTTTACCATGTGTCTGAGCTATTAAAGCTTTATGGCTTAACAAATATGTCGTCTAAGCGTTTGCATATTCATTTAATTGAAGCCGGCCCGCGTATTTTACCTGCATTACCAGAGCGTATTGCCGTAAGTGCCAAACGCGAGCTATTAAAGCTTGGCGTAAACGTGCGCGAACAAACGCAAGTAAAAGAAGGCACCGCACAAGGCTTTATCACCAAAGATGAAGAACACATTGATGCCGATATAATGGTGTGGGCGGCAGGCGTAAAAGCACCTGATTTTATTAAAGACTTAGGTATTTTTGAGCTTACTCGTAGCAACCAAATTCAAGTAAACGAGTTTTTACAAAGCACCGTTGACGAAAGCATTTTTGTATTAGGCGATTGCTGCGCATTTACCCAAGCCGACGGCAAGCAAGTACCACCACGCGCACAATCGGCGCATCAAATGGCGTTATGCGTCGAAAAAAATCTCATCGCCACGTTAAAGCAGCAACCACTATGCGGCTTTAAATACAGCGACCATGGCTCGCTAGTTAACTTATCGAGCTACAGCACGGTAGGTAACTTAATGGGCAACCTAACCAGCAATACCTTTTTTATTGAAGGTAAAATTGCCCGCTTTATGTATATATCTTTATATCGTATGCACCAACGCGCCATACACGGTAGCGCAAAAACCTTTGCATTATGGATAAGCGAAAAAGTACTGCGAGTAGTGCGCCCTAAAATGAAATTGCATTAAAAGCAAACTGAATTAGCAGCCTATAAAATGGCTTTAATAAATTAATACTTTATTAAAGCCTCTTACACTATTAGTATCTAAAATAGTACCATGTGGATAATTGAAATAGTGAACCTAAAGGATTAACGTTTATGAAAAAAGGACCCCTGGCGCTTATTGCCATTGCTACGGTTGTATTGGCAACTTATATATTTATAGCTCAATCCAGCTCACCAGTAGTAAAGCAAAATTTAAAACCTGCCTCAAATATAGTTCAGCCCAAAATAAAACAACAAAAGCAGATCGTTCAAGCATCCCCACAACAGAAAGTAGTAAAACTAAAACACGAAATTAGCCTTTGTAAAAATAAATCGGCTGATAAAGCATACAAAATAAATGAAATAAACCAATCGCTTACTTTATTTTTTTAAAATGAACTCAACAAAGGTACTTCTGTCGCCGACCTATTAATGTATTCAGGTTTGTACGAGGCATCTTATCAGTCATATACAACGCTACTTAAAGAAGCGATTAAAGATAAACAAAAAAAAGACTATAAAATAATTGAAAGCATAGCTATTTTAGCTGACTGGCAAGGCATTGAAGCTATTCAAAATTTCACCACTGATAAAGTAAAAGAGATGGTGCAGCAGTTAGGTTCGGCTACCCAAAGCCCTGCTGGTTTAACATTTAACGTTCCACTTGATGAAAATGTAAAAAAAGAAACCCTCTATGCACTATTAAACAATTCCGACACGTTTACCACTTATTTGCAGTCGTTTATTCGTATTGAAGGTAGTAATGTTATCTCTCCCGCCACGCTACTTATGCTCAATGCAAATAAACTTTCAATTGACGAATTTGAGCATGTAATCGCAGTAAATCAATTTACGGTAAATGAACTCGCAGTAGCTATAAATAACGGTCTACCTAATGAGTATATTTTTGCGTTAATGAAGCAAGTACCTTCACTTAATGATATGCCTATTTATGACAATTTTACCGTTTTATATAACTTAGCCGATTTAGCTATTAGCCAATTTAATTTACCCTTAGTAAAAGCATTAAAACAAGCAGGAGTCTCGCCAACCAATAAAGCAGGCCTATTTACAGCGTTAGATATTGCCATAATTAATTTACCTAAAAACGGAAACTTAACTTTAGAAGATTTAGATAAAAGTAAGACTGATATGATGGATTACTTAATCGCCGAAGGATATAAAGCCCATGGTGAGTTTAATTATAAAAATTCATCAGATAAGACTCTACTTTTTGAAAACAAATTTAAATATCAACAAGGTACTTTTATTAGTGAGCAAACAAACCCTTTAAGTTACCTCTACTTTAGCCAAATCTCTATAATTGAAAACTCTATGCTGCCTAGAGTAACTGAGCCAGATAACTCTGAAATATCTCAATTTTTACTAGAGCTACAACATAAAAAAGAAGATCTAGATTCAGCCTCAAGCAATTGTAATCAATTAACAGAAAAGCTGTTTGCAGCCCAAAAGCTCATACGAGATAGTGATGCTTACGACAAAGTGCGCAAAATCGAAAAAGAGTATGGCAGTAACTTTGAAGACGTATTACAAAATATAGACCCTGTTTTAGTTAATTATTGGTGGAACACTCTTGCCCGCCGTACCTCTTCAGATAGAAGCGATAGTGTATTTCGTGAGTATTTAGCTAAAAAAGAATTTCAAAAAGCACATGAATACAGCCAGACAACTCCACTAAATCAAACAGAGACAAACGTGCTATTTATTAGGTTACTTAAGAATCCATATGACTTAGTGCCTATTTGGAATAGTCGAACGCTACCTATCCCTCCAACAGAGTTGGTTAGACTAAGCTGGATTCCGCTTAGTCAATGGCAAGAACTTGCACAACTTGGTTTTGATTTTTCGATTACCGATATACATGGACGCGACGTTTATACACAAGCTGCGTCGTCTTCTGTCGAAGCAGTCCAATTTCTAATTGATAACAAAATACCGACTGTTCCCAGTAAACTTGGCGTAGATATACTCGACTTAGCGCTAGAACAAAGCTACACCAAAGGTGAGTTAAGCCCAATGGTTCCTTTAGCTTTGCAGCTTGTTGAAAAATTTGAACCAAACCACTTTTCTCGCGTTGCCCGATTAAAAATATTTTACCCTGAAGTTTATCAGCAGTTGGTACAACTTAACTCTGCGCTTAAACCATTAGAGGAAACAACGTTAAATAGCTATACTTTTTATAATCACTGATCTTCATAGCAGGCGAGCCATAAATTAGCTCGTCATTACCTGATGAATATTGTCTTTAATTTTTAACATTGTCTGTGTAGAATATTTAAAACAACTAAGGGAATTGGGTTATGACGGGTAAAACGCTAATTTTTAACTTTGACGGCACAGGAAACGAGCCCCGTGACGCAGAACAGTTTAGCTCAGATCATTTTAAAGAAGACTCTAATATTACCAACATTTTAAAACTGCATTTACTGCTTGGCGGTAAATTAGAAGACTCCCCTATTACTCCTTTTGCTAACCAACTCAGTTTTTATTATCAAGGTATTGGTACTAAAGGCAGCCGCCTTAAACGTATTTTAAACCAAACTCTTGCACCTCGTGGTGACGACGTAGCCAGTATTTTAAATCAAGCATTAAGCGACTTTAAAGCTCACTATCAACTAGGCGATACCATACTGCTAACAGGCTTTAGCCGAGGCGCTGCGCTTGCCAGACGTTTTGCTAAATGTTTAGAACCCTTAATAAGCAACAACGTGTATGTATGTGTGTTTGATACCGTCGCCTCTATTGGCTTATCAAAAGTAAGTAAAGCCACACGTGGCGCAGAGCATGTTATTTTTGAAAACCACACCATTGCCAACAACATTACTCACGCGCTGCACTGCGTAGCCCTTGACGAAAAACGCCGCGCCTTTGAACCCACACTCATGAACCATCAAAACAATATTACTGAATTATGGTTTGCAGGTGCGCATTCAGACATTGGAGGCGGTTACTACCGCGATGGCCTAGCCGATATTAGCTTGCGCTATGCACTTGAGTGGTTAATAGAACAACCGCTTAATATATCGTTACTCACTAGCCACGACATAGATTACGAAACCCTACTCCCCGACAGCAACTTAGTAGCACAAGATGACGTAACCGTAACGCCCGATCCGCTCGCATTAAGTCATCAACAAAATTACTTTTGGTTTAACCCATTTTTTAAACTAGTAGATAGAGAGTGCTATGTATTAATTGATGACGAAGCCAGCAACCTTGAGCCTTTAGTGCACTACAGCGTAGCCGAACGCATTAATAAACTAACCAGTTATCGCCCAGAATCACTTAAAAAACTGCATTACAAAATTAGCTACAACGACAACACCACACTTAGCTTTATTGGTTTAAGCCAACATATAGAACTGGCTAATCAAAACATGAGTGTGCTGAGCATTAACCAAAGCCAAGATATAGTGGTATTTGCCTCTGAGCAATACAACGCAACCGGCCTCATGCTAGAGCAAGGCGCTACGTATCGCTTTACCCCATACCCAAATCAATACTGGTTTGACGATGGCATAAAGTGCACGCCATTAGGCTGGAACCGCGACAACGTACAACTTGGCGTAAAAGAAATCCCAATGGCCGTGCTTGAACCATTTAGACGATTTCCTCGCGCGCAATGGTTTTCACTCATTGGTGCTATTAATAAAAACGACGACCACCTTTTTGAAATAGCCAACGGCGCCGATATTAAAATAGATAAATCTGGCGAGTTTTGCCCATTCGCAAACGACCTAAGCCGCTTTTATGGCGCTAATGCCGGAAAAATAAAAGTAAAAGTAACGCGGCTGGGATAAGAGGTTGCACAATATTTAAAATAGTAGGCGTGAGTTTATCTCGCGCTTTGGCTTTATAAAAACACCATGCGAGGTATAAAACCTCACCTACAACAACTCAAACACGACACTCAACAAACCCGTAGGTGCGATTTTACATCGCGCTTTGCTCTTATAAAAACACCCGCGAGGTATAAAACCTCACCTACAACAATTAAACCACTGCACTGAACAAACCCGTAGGTGCGATTTTACATCGCGCTTTCGCTTTATAAAAACACCATGCGAGGTATAAAACCTCACCTGTAACAATTTAAAACACCTATTCGCCTCACGTAATGAGGTGAATAATGTGAGTAATTGCCTCATTAGGCAATTTTGTAACGTGTACTACGCCCACCTGCGGCGGTTTTTGTTAAAAATCCAAGCGTTTGCAAGTCCGATAAATGGCGTGTTGCGGTTGCACGGCTAACCTTAGCCACCTTTTGATACTGACTCGCACTAATACCCTGTTCAAATTGGCCATCAAGTAACTTATTAAGCACTTTTACTTGCTGCTCACTTAACTTTGTTTGATCTTTACTTGCCCAGTAATTGGTTTTAAAAATTGTTTGCTCAATATTATTAAGCGTATGGTGTATCGCATTATTAAGCGTACGTAAAAACCACTTAATCCACTTTGTAATACAAAGATCTCCACGTTGAGTGGCTTCAAGCACCTCGTAGTAGCTTTTTCTGTCTTCTAAAATAGCCACCGACATAGCGTAAAACCGAATCGACTCAGCATGTTCTTGCGCTAATGCCAGATCGGTTATAAGCCGTGTAATACGCCCATTACCATCCTCAAGTGGATGTATTGTTACAAACCATAAATGTGCGATAGCTGCCCGAATAAAGGGGTCTATTTGAGGATCGTTTTGCGTTTTGTTAAACCAGTTAAAAAATAGCGAAAGCTCTTTATTTACTCGCTCTTTAGGAGGCGCCGTAAAATGTAATACCGGTTTATCTAAGCGCCCCGATACCACTTGCATTGGCTCGTCAGCACGCAATTGCCCGCCCTCAATTTTAGTAAATAAGCTTTGCTCACCTGCAAACAATAAGCGATGCCAATTAAGCACTCGCTCTAAATTAAGCGGTGAGTCTGTGTTATTTATTGCATCAAGCATAATCTCTGCAAGATTATCGCTTTGCACTGTTGTTGGGTAAGGTTGCTCATTAATATTGAGCTTTTTAGCAAGAGAAGAGCGAACCGAAAATGCATTAAGCTTTTCACCCTCAATCGCACTGGAGTGAATAATATTTGCTAGTAAAGTATCTAGAGCTTGCTGCTTTTGTTGAGCACTTTGCGCGCCCATACGCCCTACTAATAAACCTTGATTATATGAAAGATCCCTTAGTAAAGGAGCAAGCGCTGCAGCATCCCACGTAAAGTTTGGCCAATTTTGCTGTTGCCATATCCACATAGTCTTTAGTCCTAAAGGTAATTAGCTTCAGTCTATGTTATTTATTTGCCTCATACAATGAGGCGAATAGAAAAGTTAATTGCCTCATTACTTTTAAACGCTACATAGAACAATAATGCATTTTTCAATGGTGAAAACAATCCATTTTTAAGCGAGGTATAAAACCTCACCTACATCAATGCGAACACCACTCTCATCAAAACCGTAGTTGCGATTTTACATCGCGCTTTGGCTTTTAAATAAGGCCAAGCTAAACACCTGTAGGCGCTCAGCTTGCTCGCGCGAAAAGCGAAGCTTTTAAAATAATTTACTTATATCGCGTTGGCGATGGCAACCAAGGAGCGGATACCGCCGACCGCCCCTTGGAACCCCACGGCGCCCCTCAATTTCACTTATCTTTAAACAAATAATTAATATGAACGTAAACGCGATGAAAGCACATCCATGTGCAAGCATCACTTTCCTCGAATCCAGGCAAGGTAATTACTCATTAATTATGTGTTTGCAGGTGAAGTTGAAAGGGGGAATTGTCTTAGCTACGATGCTAACAATCAACTAAGCCAACATCACAACTTTAGCTGTTTTAACTTCTCAATTATTTCAGAAATAGGCAATGACTCTGTCATATGTCCCCATGAAACCCTTATAGCGCCAGCAACGCGTTTATCATCTAATTGCATTGCTGTTAGAACATGCGAGGGCGTATAACTTGATGATGTACACGCAGAGCCGTTAGATACAGCTGCGATCCCTTTTAACATAACCATTGCCGCCTCAGAGTTAATACCTGGAACGGAAAAGTTAAGCACAAAGGGTGATGTATTCTCACCGTTGTATTGCGCATCAAGAGTATTTAAAGCTGCGATCAATTCATCTTTTAATTTTTGTGCATGCTTTTGCCATGTTAAAGCATTTTTTTGTGCTATTTCACAAGCCAAGCCAAAACCTGCAATTAATGGTACCGCTAAGGTGCCTGGTCGTAGCCCTTTTTCTTGCCCACCACCAAACATAATTGGTTTTAAGGGTGGCTTTATAAAGCCGCGCTTACGCATAACTAATGCACCAACACCTTTAGGAGCATACACTTTATGTCCGCTTGCGCTAATTAAATCAATGCGTTTATTTTTTAAATCGTCGCTCAACTTTCCAAAACTTTGAGCTGCATCGATATGTAAAAATGCTGAATGTAACTCAAGTACATCGCAAATATCAGTAATAGGCTGTATAGAGCCTGTTTCGTTATTCACATGCATAATCGAAACAAGTAGCGTATCTTCTCGCAATAACTGTTTGAGGTTATCGGAGTCAACAACACCACTTTCATCAACTTCTAAAAAGCTAACTTCAAAGCCATTTTTAACTAAATACTCAATAGGCTCCAATACAGCTTTATGTTCAATTCGAGTAGTAATTATATGCTTTCTAGATTCTTGTTCACCAAATTCACGTAACCCAAGAATCGCAATGTTGTTACTCTCGGTTGCGCCACTAGTAAAAATAACCTCCGATTTATCAGCATCCACAACTTCAGCTAGTTGTTTACGTGCTTTTTCAACAGATTTTTTGGCATTAGCACCAAACTCATGAGTACGACTACCCGCATTTCCGTATTCATCTAAAAACATTTTTCTAACTAAATCAGCAACCTCATTAAGCACCGGTGCCGTGGCATTCATATCTAAATAAGTTGTCATTTTATCCTCAAAATAAACTCTTACACTAAGCAAGACAGGCCTGACATTTTCATGTAAAATCTCCGCCCTAAAGTTCGTACGAACAAAGCAATAAATTCACGAACAAATTTAACTATAACTTATTTGTAAAATACTATGAACCAAATCGTGTCAGGAACTTCATTCCCAGCTATTAAAGGAATGCAAGCAAAAACAGAATATTACATTGTAATGTGTCCACTAAAAAGACTTAGTAAAATATTTACTTTAGATGAAGGTCAATTACCTGTAAATCAGCGTGCTCAACGAATAATAAATGAAGAGCGCATTCCTGATATCGCAAATTATATTTTAGATAGTAGAGATAATTATGTTTTTTCAGCACTTACAGCATGTATCGACGGTTTAAGTGAATTTGTAGGTATTGGCGAATCAAAGCATGAGCAAAAAATTGGTACTTTAGTTATCGATGAAGATGCCGAAATTTATATTACCGATGGTCAACACCGTAATGCTGCAATCTTAGAAGCCTTGAAAGCAGACCCAACTCTTGCCGACGAAACTATTTCAGTCGTGTTTTTTACAAATAAATCACTAGAAGAACGACAACGTATTTTTAAAGATCTAAATCTATACCCAGTAAAAACTGATAGCTCTTTGAGTATTACCTACGACGATAAGCCAGATGCAATTCTTTCTAAAACTATAATATTTAGAAGTGAGCAATTCACAAAGCTTGTACACATGGAAAAAAGTAATTTAGGTCCTCGTTCTAGAAAATTAATAAGCCATAGCGCTGTAAACAAAGCTAGCAAGTACTTACTAGGCACAATAACAAAAAATAATTATGAGTCTTTAATCCCAATAGCTTTTGAGTTTTGGCACGAAGTGCTTAAAAATATGCCTGCTTGGCAATTAATTTGCGACGATAAAGCGTCTGGTGGTGAGTTACGTGACGAATCAATTCACGCACACGCAGTAACATTTCATGCCCTGGGTTTATTAGGGTTTTACCTACTCAATAACGATCCAAAATGGCAAAGTAAACTAAAAGGGCTTCAAAAAATAAATTGGAGCCGTAACAGCATAAATTGGTCTGGCCGCTGCGTCATAAATAACTCCATGACAAATAATCGAAAAGCAGCTGAGCTAACCTGTATACAGATCAAATCGCATTTAAACATTCCACTTACCGATAAAGAACAATTGGTAGAAAAAACATTTAAAGAGGCACGAAATGGCTACTGATAGCGTAGTACAGTTCCATTCTGCATTTAACCAAGATGGATTAAAAAACACTATAGAGCAAAGCATTAAACATATAAAAATGCTTTATCAAAGTGATTCTATTCCCTGGGTAATTGGCTACAGTGGCGGCAAAGATTCAACTGCTATATTGCAGTTGATTTGGTATGCCCTACAAGAGCTAGCTCAAGAAGGTAAATGCGAAAAAAAAGTACATGTAATAAGCACCGATACTCTAGTAGAAAATCCAATAGTTGCTATGTGGGTAGGAAAGTCGCTAGAGCGAATGAAAGAACAAGCCGATGCACAAGGCTTGCCTATAGTGCCACACCGCCTAACCCCTGCAGTAAAAGACCGTTTTTGGGTTAACTTAATCGGTAAGGGTTACCCTGCTCCTCGTTATAAATTTAGATGGTGTACAGACCGCCTAAAAATATCGCCATCAAATACATTTATTCAAAACATGGCTGATAAAAATGGCGAAGCCATTTTAGTACTTGGTACGCGTAAAGCCGAAAGTACAGCACGTGCTGCAAGTATGGAACGCTTTGAAAGCTCGACCACTAATACACGAAAAGCGCTTGGCTTGACCGAAAACGGCTCACTTGAGCGAGTTTGGGTTTATACACCAATTGCTAGCTGGAGTAACGATGATGTGTGGGTGTACTTAAATAGTGTAGATAACCCATGGAATTTCCCAAATCACGATTTAATGGGCATGTATCAGGGTGCAACTGAAGGCGGTGAATGCCCACTTGTAGTAGATAAATCTACGCAAAGCTGTGGTGATAGCCGTTTTGGTTGCTACGTTTGTACAATGGTATCTGAAGATAAATCAATGAATGCCATGATTGCCAACGATGATGAAAAAGAGTGGATGTATCCACTTGTAGCGCTTCGTAATGAAATAGAAGTTAACGACTCTAACCGCGCTAAAAAAATTGAAAAACTAACACGAGATAAAGCTAATCGCGACTTCAGACGTATGAATGGCAATTTAACTGTGCATATATCTAAACATGGCGCCGATTTAGTACCAGGTCCTTACATACAAAAATTTAGAGAACACTTACTTGGCAAAGTTTTAGAAGCACAGCTAGCAGTACAACAACTTGGGCCTGATGAAGTAAAAAACTTGGAGCTTTTACCATTAGAAGATCTTGAAGAAATACGCCGAATTTGGCTTGAAGAAAAGCACGAAGCTGAAGATAGCGTGCCTAAAATTTACCAAAATGTATTCAAAAAGCCTTATCCAGGTAAGCAACGCGCACACCATCCTATTCTTAATTTAGACGTACTTAATAAATTAAAAGCGCATTGCCAAGAACAAGGCGACGAAGATGGTTTGTTATACCAACAAATGCGTGCCGTTATGAGTATTGCTAATAAACATAAAAACCAACTGCGTAGAGCAAAACTATCTGATGAGCTCACACAAAGTTTAGATAAAGGCGCATTTAACAATTTATTTGAAGCAAAACAGTTTGCACTTGAACGTGAACGTAATCGCTTGCAAATACAACTGAGCAATTCTCCTAATTTAACTGAAGATGATAAAGCTGCCATTCAAGAAAAAATCATCATGGTAACTAAATCGATTAAAGAACAAGGCTACAGCTCGCTACTTATCGATTTTGAAGAGGTACAAGATGATAATTAAACAACTCACCCTTGAAAACTTTGGTATTTATCAGGGTCGTCACGAAGTCAATTTAAGCACGTCAGCAAATAAACCAATTATTCTTTTTGGTGGCTTAAATGGTGGTGGTAAAACAACCTTTCTAGATGCGTTGCAACTTGTGCTTTACGGTAAGCATGCCAAATGCTCTAACCGAGGTCATCAGTCATACGGTAACTATTTAATAAGTACCAAAAATCGTTATGTAGGTAACGACGATACAGTTGAAATTTCGCTAACGTTTACTCACACAACTGATACAACAACTAACGAGTTTGTTATTGTTCGAAGTTGGAAAACAAATACAAAAGACGTAAAAGATAAAGTTGTAGTTTATTGTAATCAACAAGAAGATTCTCATTTGAGCCAATACTGGGATGAGTTTGTAAACGAATTTATTCCACTTAGCTTATCTGATTTATTCTTTTTTGATGGCGAAAAAATAGAAAATTTAGCACACCCAGACAGAAGTGCTGATTTAATTAAAACGGGTATAGAAAATTTACTAGGGCTTGACCTACTCTCTCAGCTGCAAATTGATTTAAATAATGTAGAGCGTAAACGTAAAAGTGAAAACCTAGATACAACCGTAGTAGCCAAAGTAGAAGCTCTTGAAGCAGAAATAACTGAGCAAACAACTATTGTATCAGCCTTTAAAACTGACATTGCTAACTTAGAAAAACGTGCAAGTGATACTAACTTAAGTATTAATAAAGCCCGACAAAAAGTAAGAAGTGCAGGCGCTCATTTAATTGAAGAGCGCGACACTATAAAATTTGAACTCGGCGCGATTGAAGAAAAACTCAAAGCAAATTTAGCCGAACGTGTAAAGCTAGATGCTGGATGCGGACCACTTGGTTTAATACCTAATTTAATATCAAATACAAAAGCCCAAATTAAAAAAGAAGAACAGGCAGTACAAGCGAATGTTATTCAGAGTGCGATTGCAGAGTACGAAGCCAAAATTACACAAACGCTAGTTAATGAAAACGTGCCAAAATCCGCACTTAGCGCACTCAGCAATAAAATGGCTACCCTTGCCACAGAGCGCGAAGAACTAGCAAGCACAGAGTGTTATATTGCTAGTAACATCGCTATTTTTAATGGTCTTGATGAAAAAATTAAACTAGATAAGTTAGAGCGTTCAAACTTACTAAAAGCTCGCGAAGAATTATTTGAACAACAAGCGCTATTTAATAAAAAGCTTGAATCAATACCTGATTACGAGACTGTTCAGCATTTACTTAGCGAACTAGCCGGGCTTGAAGTAGAGCTTAAAAACAACTTTGTTTTAATAAAACAAAAACAGCAGTTGTTACAGCAAGCGCAAGCACGTGACGAAGTGTTAAATACACGCTACGCAAACTTATTAACCCAACAAAGCAAAGACACGTTTGAACAAAAACGCTCAATTCAAGTCGCTGAGCATATCGGTAAGCTTAAAAATACCATGAAGTCATTTGCAGATGAGCTAATACGTGAAAATGTAACAGGGCTTGAAGAGCACATTGCCGCTAAGTTTTTTGATCTTTCTCGTAAAAACAATTTAATCACCGGTGTTAAAATTTGCCCTGATTCATTCAAACTTACGTTACTCGATACCAATAAAAATCCAATGTCGCCAAGCCGATTATCGGCCGGTGAAAGGCAGTTACTTGCTATCGCTATTTTATGGGGATTAGCTGAAGCATCAGGCAAAGAAATCCCAACCGTTATCGATACGCCACTAGGGCGTTTAGATGGTAAACACCGTACTAAGCTAATTAATAATTACTTCCCTAAAGCGTCAAGCCAAGTAATTTTATTATCGACCGATGAAGAAATAACAGGGCAATACTACGCGAAATTAAAGCCTGCAATTTGCCGTGAATACCACATAAGTTATAACGAGCAAGAACAAACCTCAACCTTTACTGAGGGGTACTTTTAATGAATACCACACTACATACAGTTGACTCTATCAAGCTCTCTGAAAAACAAAAGCAGCAACTCGTTCGCCTAAAAAGTAAAACAGGCATCGAAAACTGGAACGTATTGTGCCGCTGGGCGCTGTGTATGTCGCTCGCTGAAGATTCAATACCGCCTGTTGAGGAAATCCCATCAGACAGTAATGTAGAAATGAGCTGGAAGGTATTTGCTGGTGAATATGCCGATGTATACTTAGCTGTGCTGCGTGAAGCTTATCAAAAACAAAATTCACACCTAGAAGATGTGCATTTTGGGGATTTTGTTAAGTTGCATTTGAATAGAGGGATTAGCTTTTATATATCCAAATATTAGATAAGTTATACTAGCTCAGACTTGCTCTAAGCTAGTACACTTAATAATCATCAATTTATCAGATTTAACTCCATAGCTAAAACAAACTACTCTAAGATATCTCTCTTTAAATACCGTTTATTCAATGTATCGTGATCTTTACAAATAACCATCATGCTCACTGGGTTTATAGATTTTGATGCTCCCAGCGAAGACGTTACAGTTAGCTCAGAATTGTAGATATTATTTTTGCAATTCGGGACTTCACACTTTCTTTTTAGACCTATTGTCCTTAACACCCAATAGTAATAGCTCTTTGGGTATAACTTATTTTTCCCTGAAGGCTTAGTACCAAAACTATACCCTGTAACATGATTACTTTTTACTTTATTAGCCCACCCACAAATTAGTCTGTAGTTATCTATACAATCTTTACCTCCGAGTGAAAATGGATACAAATGATCTACTTCGATAGATATATCTCGCTCCTTGACTCCTATAGGTCGATACCGATCGATATAGGTAGGTAATGTAAGGTCTACTTTATCTAGTTTACTCGCAGTAAAATTAAAGACAGCTTCTTTACTAAACTTGTACCCTGTTAGCCAACATCGAGGACTAGCTCCATATATACTTAGTAACTCTTCTTTAATCTCTCTTGTAATGCCTTTTCTTCTTTGTTGTTCTTCTTTAATAAACTCTACGCGCTCTAAAACTAAGTTACTTAAATGCTTGCCTATAAGTATCTTATCATCGTCATCAATCTGTTTACCTAAAAGGATCGTTAGACTTTTTGATACTTCTTTATATATTTTTATAAAGCTAACTTTTGAATTAATAAAATCATGATCAATAAATTGTTCTATTATCCATTTACACCACTCCCTAGAAACATCACCTTGAAGCAGATCAGTTCTTACTCCCATTAGTAGCTCTGGAGGTTTCAGTCCTGCAAGCTCTTTTTGATTTTTTAAATCCCATAAAGAGCCACTAGACAAAACGCTGCTACTTAATTGCTTTATAGTACCAATACTCATTATTATTTTTTCGCACTACGATAACTTTTAACTTGTGGAAGCCTTTCTGGGTTCTCTCTGTAATCAGCCCAATTTTCAGACCAGCGCTCACGGATACCTGTAGAGTCCTTTTTAACCCCTTTTAAATCCCAATCAACATCAAAATAGGCTCTGTTTACATCCTCAAGCCAATCATCCACAACCTCACTTATTTCATCGATGTGGTTAATAGTTGTTTTAGTAGTAACTAAATACTTGAAAAAATCAGCAGCTAATATTGTCAGAGAAATTTTATTAAAAATATTTGATTTACGCGTATTTCCCCAGTAATTAAACCTGCTTTCATTTGTATCTTGTGCAAGCTCATCTTTTACTTTTCTCCAAAACGCTATAAAGAAGTCTCTCCAGGTACCATTTAAAGTTCTCCATTCTTCAAATGCATCTTTTGTATTATCAGATGAAATCATTGAGCTTTCTGAAAGATATTTCTCTTTCCATCGCTTAGCATAATCATTTTTAGTATGGTAAAGGCTCCCACCTTTTAACTCTTTGAATATCTGAATGAGAGAGCCCATTACATTCCATTGTAACAAATCTTTTTTCTCACTTTGTGTTCCTCTTTCAACAAGCCCACAAAATGGACTTGATGGGTTTCTAGCTGCCCATGTTATAGCTCTAGCATCCTCCATTGCTATTCCTGAATCTTGAAGCCTCTCTGTAACAGCTTCCATTTCACTAGTTGTTAGAGAGGTAGAAATAATAGTACCAAGCAAAGACTTCCCTATTGGCGTCGCCTTTTGGTTTATGACAACAAATTGAAAAACTTGTTCTTTAGGGTCTTCTTCCATTAATAAAGATATAGGGAGTGTTCTAGCATATTTAAGAGAAAGCTCTTCTTCGATATTATCTACACATTCTCCTGCCTCTAACTTTTCTATAGCCAAATCTTGAGCTTCATCATTAGCTTTATTCCTAGCAGCTAACGTAGCCCCTTTTAATCGATGCTGCCCATCAACTAAAGTAATCGGTAATAAAAAAGCTAATAATGATTGTCGATCAAACCCTAAAAATTTATGCTCTTCAATAAAAGTCGAGCTGAGCTCTTTTAACAATTCGTGGCGTATTGCTACATCTAGTAAAAACTCATCTAAATGAGTTTCTTCAAAGATTATACTTTCTTGTTCTGTATCTTCATTTTGACTATCAACTGGCTCGTCAAAATCATCCTCATCATTCAATTCGTCAAGTTTTGATTTAAGACTGGTATAAGCTGTAGTGTTTTTATCAACCACAATCGCACCCAATCTACTCTCTAAGGATGCCCTTAACAAAGAAAATAATGTTTCAAAGCTAGCTGTATAGAGGTTGGGAAACTCTATTACTATCTCTCCTGTTATTCCATTATCGCTAAGAAAAGAAACGCTACCGCCTTCTATGTTTTTGAGTGCACAAATAAGATTATTTTGAACGACATTCTTCTCATTTTCATAAAAGCTACTTAGCTGCTTTAATCTTTTAGTGTTTTCTGTTCGTTGGAACCCAGAAGTTTCAGCAGAGCCCACATCAAATGATTTTTTTTGAGGTATCCCTGCCCATTTTTCGATTTCAATGGCATTGGCACCAAACATAATCAAAGGTTTTGAGTTATCGCTTTGTTTTATACAAACTGCAGGGTATTTGAAAGTAAGCTTGTCCATTAATATCTCACACTTAAAGTTAAACGTTTTTTGTTTCGTTACAATTTACATACCATAGCCAAAAAGTAAGCTATTCTGTTATGCAAATATAAATATTGTAATTATATTGCTGTGTAAGTAAGGTTATAGACTAACCCTAGCACACTGTATCCTAA
The DNA here is from genome assembly GCF_011378845.1 of Pseudoalteromonas sp. Z9A4. Classification (NCBI taxonomy): domain Bacteria; kingdom Pseudomonadati; phylum Pseudomonadota; class Gammaproteobacteria; order Alteromonadales; family Pseudoalteromonadaceae; genus Pseudoalteromonas; species Pseudoalteromonas sp. Z9A4. The sequence continues at coordinate 105,696 of NZ_WTLA01000011.1, read as the reverse complement.
CCAACTTACCTTCTGATTTAAGATAAGCATCCCCTTTACCATTAAGTACTTCCGCACCTTGTTCATCAAGGATTACACGACTTTCAGTACCATTTTTAACTCTCAATGCGAGTTGTGCAGGGAGGTTAGAACGTAAGTTTGTGCTTATTACATCGCCACTTGGTTTTTGTGTGGCAATAATTAAGTGGATACCGGCAGCACGGGCCTTTTGCGCTAAGCGCTTTAGCTGAGCTTCAATATCCTTTTTCATGTCTTTATCTGATGTTAAATCGGCGTATTCATCAAGCACTAACACCCACCACGGTATACGCTCTTCTTGTGTTACTTTGGCGTTGTAGTCTGGCAATGAACGGACACCTTGCGCTTTGAATTGCGCATAGCGCGATTGCATTTCAGCTACTGCTTGGGTTAACAACTCTAGTGCATCTTCATCATCAAACCCAATACGCCCTATTAAGTGCGGATAGCGCTCAAAATCGTTAAGCTCTGTGCCTTTAGGGTCAATTAACATCAGTTTTAATTCACTTGGCGTGTAATGCTCAACCATGCCGTACAAAATCGTGTTTAGCGCTTCTGACTTACCACTACCGGTTGTACCGCCAATAAGTAAATGCGGGCAGTTTGATGATGAAAAATTAAGTTTAATCACCTCGCCAAAGCGGTCTTCGCCTAGAGGTACTTCAAGTGCATTTTGCGGGTGTTGCCAATTTGGCCAAATGTCGTTTTGGTCAACAAAGTAACGCTGCTCTTGGCTTTTTGGAACATCAATCGTAATGCAGCCTTTATCAATACCAAAGCCTACATCTTGTTCTTGCTCTAGTTTTAACGCGAGCTTAAGTGATTGCGATTTGGCAAATACGCTTTCAGGTTTATCACCTAAATTTAAGCCAACTCGGAATAAAATAGAGGCAGGCCCTTCAATGTAAGGTTCAACATTATCGGGTTTGAGTAACGTAATGTTATGGCTGTAGTAACAATCGATAATTTGCTGATAGATAGCGCTTAAATCGCTCTCACTCATTTTTTTACGTGCCGATGTTGCAGCCACAACTAAGTTATTTGTGTTTGCCTCTTTAACTTCTGTAGGATTTGCTTGCTCTGCACTTTTACTATCGTTGTTACTTGCTGATACATCGTCTAATGCGGTAATTTTTGTATCTTGAGTTTTTGTAAGCTCAGCTTCATCATCAGCTTTAGTGTTTTCTTCAAATACTACTTTTTGCGTTGTAGCGCCCTTAGTTAAAATATACTGTGCATCAATATGGTGTAATTTAGCAGAGGTTAAGTCGGCTAATAAGTTTTGCATAGGTGTTTTAACCCAGTGAGATAAATTACCCGCTGGTAGCTCTACTTTGAGTATGTTGTGCACTTTTAAGAAAGATGCTTTTGTGAAGTCGCGGTCTTCTACATTTACAAATAAAAAACCTGCTGGATAGTCTGCAAGTTCAGCAAGCTCATAATCGCCCTGTAGCCACTGTGCACTGCGTTGCTCAATGCTACTGAAGTAGCCCTCTTTATACACTTTATAAAGTTTGTACTTATCAATTTGCATTAATACTTGGCGCATAAATAAGCCACGATATAAATGCCCTGCAAGTGTTTGCTGCCCAAGAAGTGCTTCAAAATATTGCTTTAGCTCTTTGGCTTGCTCAACACCTTTACTATGGGTTTGGCGCTTACCTGTTTTAACTTCAACAGGCAGTAAAATCATTTGTTGGCCTTTAAAGCCTACAAATAATATATCGTCTGATATAACGCCTTTTTTAAAGCCTTGTGCATGGCGCGATAAATCGCTATCAGCCATATTTAGACCTAAGTTACCTGCCACGCGAATAACTTCCGCGATAGAAAGGGGCACCCATGTAATATCTGAGTCTGCGACTAAACAGTTAACGTATTTATAGGCACAAATAATCCCGCGTTTTTCTTTTCTTTCATTGTTGTTTGCCGTGACTAGGTTTAGCAACCATTCACCATTAAATGCATTAAACTCTTCGATAATACCACCCTCGTCATTTTCGAGTACTTTGTGGTATAGGTCGGTTTGCTTAGTTACGGTTATTGCATCGTAATTAACTGAGTTTGTGTAGTTATCAGAATAGTGAATAAGCACCATGTTTTTTTGGTTTTCAAAAAACTCTAAGGTTACTTTAGGATCGATTATTGTGGTCCAAATTGAGTTCTCGTAAGAGCGCTCTAATAACGTTTTAAAGTTCTCAGTAACTACAAGTGCTTGAGATTTAGACTCGCTGTACTCTTCATGATGGCGCTTTGCAGGCTTAATTAGTCCGCTATATTTAGCAACTAGCTTTAATTGTGGTGCACTATCAACATCAATGCCTTTTAGGCCAAAAGATGTGTAATAGCTGCCATTTTTATTTGATGCAGACTCACCTGGCATTAAGCCATGACAAACAACACCCGTTTCTTGTTTTAATAAATCAACGTCAGTCGCTTGCACACGTTCGTTATTTTTAAAAAACGACATGTGTGCATAGTGTTGCTCTTTTTGACCTTTTTCGTGCTCAAACTTACTGTACGTTAAACGCGTTCTTAGTAAATCAATAATGCTATCGGCTTGCTCGCGAGCAGCACCTTTGTTTAACTCGCAAAGCTCTTTTAGGTCATCATAGCTTGCCATGTCGGCAAATCTGTCAAACCAGGTATAACACTGTGTTTCGTCGTATAAATTTACATGGATATTGGTAACTTTATTTTTTTTGAGCTTGATGTAGTCAATCAGACCTAAAAATAGCTCTTTATTTTGCTGGTTATTTACAGAGTTAATAATGAGCGTTGTTTTACTACCCGCTACAAATAAATGTTTAAAGGCCGTGGTGAATTTGCCTACTTTATCTTTAACAAGCGTGCGTACAAAGTCATAGCTACTTTCCTGTTGTGGCACTAGTTTGGACCAAAATACATTTTCTTTTTCAGCATGGTTATACGAAAAATCATGCACAGGATCGTACACAAAAGGTAAGAGCCCTTGTGCTGTTAAGCGCTGAATAGTAACTGGAGGTAATTTTTTAAAACTACCTGTTGCCTCTTTATCTTTACTTAATACGCCTGCCAAGTTGTAATTATAAGCAAGTACCAGTGGATGATATGGCGTAATATAAGTTTGCTCATCAAAATCTGCAAAGCCAATATTTACAAGTAGCTTATGCTGTTCCAAAAGTGGTGCGTGGTAGGGTATTTCATCAATAGCAGTTTGATAAGTTTCAACAACTTGAGTAGCGAGCGCTCTAAGTTTTTCGCCCCAGCCCGATAAGCTCAACAACGATTTTGTATGTGTTAAATAATCAAATAAATCACGGTAAGCAAAGTATAAATCAGTATAATGTGATTCTAAGTCTCGTAGTTTAATATTATTGCTATTAGCAAGCTTAGCTAAGGTTAAGCTATCGAGTAACTCAGCTTCATTTTGCAATAACGTGAGCCGCTTAGCTTTAGGTGCGACTTCTTTTCCGTCAATAAGTACTTTATTTTTACTACGATTGAATTGCCCGAAGTATTCATCATTAAATAAATGATTAAAGCGCCCTTGGTCTAACAATAAAGGTAATGACAAAGTATCGGTTGATACTTCTCCTTCAACATTAAATGTTAATTGGCTAATCGCGCCTTGCACGGTAAAGTTTATTTCATCAGATTCAGTTGCTAGCTTTTTAAAATCAACAAAGCCTACTGCATTTGAATCAAATACTTGGTTGTTTTCTGCCAGAACATTAGTGTTTGTTAAATCGCTTATTTGTAATGACTGCTCATCAGTTTGCAGCGTTAACCATTGTTTTGCAGGGTCAACTAAGTAAGTGTGCTTAAAACCGTCAATGTAAAAGTCATTTTTACTAATAACTAATACTTTAAAATTGTGAGTTTCTTTTGGTTTGTCAGTTTTAACACGAAAATTAAAATAGCGAGCTTGTCCGTCAAAACTACTTGTAAGTACTGCTCTGCTTCTTATTCCGCCGGGGTTTTTAATTGTTATATCAACATTTGGCAGCTCTTTGCTTTGTTGAATTTTACAAAAGCTATCTTTTAACTTTTGGTTGATAAAGCAAAGCTCTAATTCAAATGTGTGCTGCTCTGGCTCTAGAACTAATATTAGGTGACGCTCTCTGACGCCAGCTCCTTTTTCTGACTTTGCTTTTGCAAGTAGTTCAATGTAAGGCGCTTTTTCGCTTTCAAGCTCTAACAAATTAGTTCTATTTTTTTGCTGTTCTGTAAAGCATTCACCTATATCGAGGCTTTCTTTATACTTTTCTACATTCCCCTCAGGAAAATGCTCTTTTATAAACTTTTCGCTAAAGTCTAAGGTAGCTAGTTTGTCTTGTAGTTCGTTTGGAAAATGATGAGTGATAAAATCGAGTTTATCGCTTAGCTCTTTATTTTCTTTTAAACGCAAGCTGATTTGATCACCTTCCCAACCCTCTTGTGAAAGCTGGTCATCTTTTAACAAGCCAAGTTCATGAAACTGTAAGTCACCATCAGCAATTGCATAGTAGAGCTTTTCAAAGCCAAACATAGTGGCTTCGTCTTCAACTATTTCATCAAAGTGATAATCGAGTAAACATTCAGAAACTTTAGCTTTTTCATCAGTTTGATCTATTTCTTTATGTAGCAGTAGCTTGATATTTTTTGGGTCCCAAACAACGCCAGGCTGAGCAACATCTTCAGTAGAGTTTTTTAATGTATCGAGCATAGAGTTATGGATGATTAACAAGGCAGTGCCTTTTGTTTCGCCTTCCATAGCTGAAACAACATCACGTAAATGCGCTATGTAGTTTTCTGTAAAGTTTTCACCTTCGTATACCGGTATTAATTCAACATCACCGTACTGCACTGTTTTTAGCTCAATACCTTTTACAGTTACGCTATTGTCTGCAATTTTCATAAAGGCTTGATAAAGTGCAAAGCCCTTATCACTATCAGGGCTTGTGAACTGATAACGGAAACCAACTTTTAACTCTTCAGCTGCCCAAATATTAAAATGGCTAACTAAAAACTCTTCAAACTGTTTTTCTAACATATACTGCATCTCCGCTATCACTCATTCGTTCTACGTTACCCATTCGCTCATAAAAATCGATTAAAGATTGCTGGCTTTGTTTATCAAAAAACACGCCCCTTGCTTCAAATTCTTTAATAATTTCGTGAAAACGTAATTTCTCGCGCTCGCCAATGGCAAGGTTGGTGAGTAGTACTATGTAATCTTGGTTAAACGTTAGCACTTGGCCTGCGCGGCCTCTTCGCTGAATAAATGGTTCTAAAATATTACTCAACGTACCTTTAACTACTGTGTCGTTATATTCAGTTAAGCGCCCTTTTTTATTGTCGAACTGAGCATGAGATAGGCTAAGTAATTGCTGTAATATTTCTTTTTTATCGCTTGCGTCTACCCAGTTTTGGTCGGTGTTGTACCATTTGCGTTGCATTCGGTCTTCTACAAAATCACGACCAAATTGATTCAACTTAGTAACATCGTTTTCGCTAATAGATTCAAATAGCTGCCAAAGGGGCTTAACTTCACCTTTGACTTGTATCGCCTCATTCATAAACAAATAAGGGAACAGATATTCTAGGTATTCATGTAGCTGGCTATAACCAAAGTTTTTAACTTGTGAGCGTTCATCACTGGCTTTTTCATTATCAATAATAAAAAAACAAGGCTTGCTTGAAGGGGCACCATGAGTCCAATTTTTTATATTCAACGCCATTTGCGAAATATATAAAAAGCCATATAAGCGAATAACAGAATTAAAGTTGTTGAGTAAGTAGTGAGGTCTTTTATTTAAAAACTCTAAGTCTTTTTTAAATAATTCACTTAGAAACGGCAAATAGGCAGACTCTGTTTTGAGCGTTGTTTTTGACTTTCCTGATACATAAAAACTATCAAATTCAGCTTTTATTTCTTTTTCTAAAAAATTTAAATCATTAACTGAAGAACTATCAAGTGTTAAACCATTTAACAAGCCAACAAACATGTCTCCTAATTTTTTACTGTTGGTATCTACCTCGCCATTTAATGCTTTAAAAATAAGCAGCTCTGGAGATATTTTGAATAGCTGCTCATTATCAAAATACATTTTTTCAAGTACAGACCAAAATTCTGGCTCATCTAACTTTGTTGAAAAACGCTTTTCACATAACTCTTTAAAATTATCTATATCACCATTAACTAATGACTTCCCATATAGAATATGTACGAAATAGCCCAGCACTGTATCCCAGCAGAACTTATAATGTTTGTCTTTTGTTCTTAAAGGTAAAAATGTATTAAATGCATTGTTGTTTGGTGGTGTTAAAGTTTCTTTAATCATTTTATAGCCCACTCACTTCAAACTCTTCGTCATCAATATTTTTGATAGTGAAGTGTTTATTTTCCTTAATGATATGCAACGTTGAAACTTGATTCGCCACTTGTGCAATTTCATCTATCAATTCATCTAAGAGTACAACGGTATTTTTATCGTGTTTATTAGGTCGGTAACCATCGGCGATTCTTTTCATCAACCGTAATAAATTAATGTTTACTGGGATTGTTAAAGAGTGTTCCTGCACTTTAATAAAAGCAGTAAAACTTGCAGATGACTTTGGTAAGAAGTTTGCAATACTCTTTAAATCTGCCTTGATTTCTAGCTCTGAAACTAGTTGGAAGCCGTTTAGCTCAGATATTAAATAATGACTTTTATCTAAATTAGGCGCGTTGCGGTTATTGTATTTTCGTATAGCGGTGCGAAGCGTATTGTTGTAAAAATCTTTAATCTGTTTTTTATGCTCTGGGCTATTGTCAAAATCTCTGTGTAGTTGATACACGTTTATGTATTGTTCTATAAGGGCTTCATTGAAATCTTGTTCGAATTTAACATGATAATCATTAGAGAAATGACCTCCTTTAAGAATGTAAAATAAACGCAAGTAAGAAAGACTGCTTTCTAGCATCTCTATTCCTAAGCTTTTTAAAGACTCTTTGAATTCAGTAAACTCGTGATCTGGTAGATGTAGATCATTAGCTAATATAAAACGATCTATTTTTTTTGTTCTTGAATGCGCAGGGTCGAACTCAATTATTTTATTTGCCAGCTCATTATCGCCACCTGAAAAAAGGTTATCGAAAAGGTAACCAGGTCCAGCTAACAGCATGAAAATAAAATCGAGTAATGCTCGAGCAGTTAAGAATTGATCTCGCATTAAGCGAGCTTTAAACAGTAATTCAATTATTGTCTTTTGCACTTCGGGGATGCTCAAGAGTGCGTAATTAGCCTGAAGCCTTTTACTAGCTTGGCTCGTTTGTTCTAATTTTTCTTTATCGAAAATCTGACGAATAATATTGTTATCATTTGCTGTTAGTTTTTGAAGTAATTTCTGCGCAAACTCAGAAGTATAACCCTCTTTATCGATAAAAAATTTAGGGTAATCTTCAAAGTTTATAAAGGTTATATCTTCAGTTGAGGTATTATTTGAGAGGTAATTATTTATTACACGTTTAAATTTTTCGTTTGAGCCTTCTTCAGCATAATTCCCTAGCATACCGGTGTTAATACCAACAACAAGCGGCATCGTGTCAGATTCGAATTGATCAAAAACCTTGTCTAGAGTTTGAATTGCATTTTCGCGAGGATCGAAGCTGTGAGTTGCATCTAAGTGAAAGTGAGCTCGATTGCTAAATCGTTTTTTACAATCGGTCAGTATCTCGGATTTACCATCACCACTACTACCACATAAAAATAATACTTCCGGTTTGCTTGACGAAAAGCTCGATATTTTCTTTTCTACATCAGCCGCTATTGGCATTTTGATGTACAAATATTCTTTTACATCATCCAGCTGACTTTTATTTTTACTGTCGCGTTCTGTTGAAACAGCATAAGGAGATGACTTTGATAAAACGCTAAGGGCTTCTTTCAACCGCATAATAGTATTTCCATAAGGCACGGCTCAATAATACCGGTCCTTGGTTTATCAGTTTATAACCAACTTTCGTTAAGTTAGTATTCATTTAGAAACAATTTACATGATTGTTTTTTAAAAATATAGGCTTATTAGTTATATAACCAATAAAAAACTACGCCATTAGCATTAATGTATGGCTAGTTTAACAATTATGTAATTTTACTTTAATTTTCAAACGCTAAGTACAAGCTCTTGATATATATTTAAAAACATAAGTTCAAACTTCAGCAATCTCACTTGAGCAGTAAACGCGAATGTAATACCCCCCTCTATAAAAACCTGCATACTAGGCGTTCTCATAATTACGGATGGTTTTTACATATTCACACATACCCGTGCCGCTAAAATACAAAAGCTGGTTTATACTGTTGTAATAATGAGCAAAAATAATAACAATGAGGCGTAATGAATAAATTAATTACCGTATTTTTATGTTTGCTGTTTACGGCTCCATTTAATGTATTTGCTTGTGAGAGAACCTTTAGCGTGGCATCGCATGATGCTTTTTGGCCGCCCTATGTAATGGGTATGAGTGATGTATTTAAAGGTACTGAAGTTGATGCGCTTAACCTAATTTTTAAAGACTCCCCTTTTTGCTTTAAAGTTGAACTACTTCCTAATTCAAAACGCGCTTTCACTGAAATTAGACATGGCCGAATAGATTTGGGCTGGGCTGTTAGCTATACAGATAAACGCGCTAAATATGCTCACTATACAGTTAGCTACCGCACAGAAGTTATGCGTTTATACGAAAACAAAAACAATACGCATGTAGTTAAAAATTTAGCTGATATTTTTAATCAAGGTTTAACCATAGGCGCTAACTTTGGAAGCTACTACGGAGAAGAGTTTGAGCAATATAAAACAACGCATAAAAAGCAAATTGAATACACCAGTGCAACCAGTAAACGCTTTGAAATGCTTAATAAGCAACGTATTGATTTTGCTATTGAAGACGAGTTAGTGGGTACATATTTTGGTAAAAAAGGTTCAAGTATAAAATTAGCAACCAGCGTTGAGTATGTAAACAAAGACGATATTTATTTAATGTTTAGCAAAAAAACGGTGTCGGTCACTGAGCTTGCAATAATTAATGAGCATATAAACAAAAACAAAACAGCACTTAAAGCGCTGTTTAAATAGCGGTTATTGGAGCGTGATGAAAACTTTATTATTGGCATTATTTACTCAACTAATGCAGTGTTTTTTGCTTGTGTTTATTAAAGCAAACGCTTGGTTATAAATTAGCTGCCTTTTATCTTTCATTCGTTGTGGCTGATCTGTATAATTCGCCAGCTAATTTACCCTATTGTCTGGTTCTTGTTTGTGGCGTATTGCTGCAGCGTACTCCTGTCAGTACTAATCTAGGATTACCCTTTTTGATCTCCACCGCAAATATTACGATGCAGTTTGGCGCAGAGCCGTTGTTTGAAAACATTTCAGCTAAATTTGGTAACGGTAACCGTTACGGTTTAATTGGCGCTAACGGCTGCGGCAAGTCGACTTTCATGAAAATTTTAAGCGGTGCGCTTGTTCCAAGTGCGGGTAATGTATCTATTACTCCAGGGTTGAAATTAGGTAACCTAAGCCAAGACCAGTTTGCTTTTGAGCAATACAGCGTTGTAGACGCGGTAATTATGGGCGACGTGGAGCTTTGGAAAGTAAAGCAAGAGCGCGAACGTATTTACTCGTTACCAGAAATGAGCGAAGACGACGGCATGAAAGTAGCCGATCTTGAAAGCGTATTTGCTGAAATGGACGGTTACACGGCAGAGAGCCGCGCTGAAGAAATTTTGCTTGAAGCGGGTATCGATAAAGAATTTCATTACGGGTTAATGGCAAACGTTGCTCCAGGTTGGAAACTACGTGTGCTTTTAGCACAAGCGTTATTTGCAAATCCTGACATTTTGCTACTGGATGAGCCTACCAATAACTTGGATATTCATACAATTACGTGGCTTGCTAACGAGCTTAACAAACGTAAATGTACGATGATTATTATTTCCCATGACCGTCACTTTTTAAACTCGGTATGTACACACATGGCCGACATTGATTACGGCGAGCTGCGTATTTACCCTGGTAACTACGAGAAGTTTTTAGATGCTGCGGGCCTACAACGCGAGCAACTTTTAGCTGAAAACGCTAAAAAGAGCGCTGAGATTGACGAGCTACAAGACTTTGTTAACCGTTTTGGTGCTAACGCTTCAAAAGCTAAGCAAGCGAGTTCGCGTGCTAAAAAAATGGATAAAATTAAGCTTGATGAAGTTAAATCTTCAAGCCGTATGAGCCCATCACTTTCGTTTGACGAAGGTAAAAAAATGTATCGTCAAGCGCTTGAAGTTAATAAGCTTGGCCATGGTTTTGATGGCGAAACGTTATTTACTGGTGGCGACTTACTACTAGAAGCTGGCGCTAAGCTTGCTGTAATTGGCGAAAATGGTGTGGGTAAAACTACATTTTTACGCTGTTTAGTAGATGAGCTTAAAAGTAATGAAGGCGAAATTAAATGGTCTGAAAATGCGACCTTTGGTTATTGCCCGCAAGACAGCACTAAAGATTTTGAAAACGATTTAACGTTGTTTGATTGGATGTCGCAATGGCGTACAGCTAAGCACAACGATTTAATGGTTCGTGGCATGTTAGGCCGTTTGTTGTTTACAGCAGACGATTCAAACAAAAAAGCGCGTAACTGTTCTGGTGGTGAAAAAAACCGCCTATTATTTGGTAAGTTAATGATGCAAGACGTTAATGTGCTTGTTATGGACGAACCAACTAACCACATGGATATGGAAGCCATTGAAGCGCTTAACAATGCATTAAAAGACTTTGAAGGTACGCTTATTTTTGTAAGCCATGACCGTGAGTTTGTATCGTCATTAGCTACGCGTATCATTGATATTAAAGATAAAAAAGTAATCGACTTCCAAGGTACGTTTGACGAATACCTAGCAAGTTGTGAAGAGAAAAAAGCGTAAACTTTTTCTAATTGCTTATAAAAACGGTGCTAAATTTAGCGCCGTTTTTTTATGTGTGGTGAATAGTGAATTTAGGCATTTTTGTTTAACCCCTGTACATAAACCCCGTAGACGCGCTGCTTGCTAGCGTTTAAGAACGTAGTTTTTACAATGGATGATTGAATAATTAGAAGCTACGCTTCTCGCGTGAGCAAGCTCTACGCCTACCACAAAACTTAACGCTGTGGTTTGATTTAACCTGTAGACGCGCTGCTTGCTGGCGTTTAAAAACGCAGTTTTTACAATGGGTGATTGAATAATTAGAAGCTGCGCTTCTCGCGTGAGCAAGCTCTACGCCTACCACAAAATTTAACACTGTGGTTTTATTTAATCTGTAGAAGCGCTGCTTGCTAGCGTAGGTAATCCCGACAAAAGCCCTATTTGATCGGTGCTATTTAAGCCGCGATTAAATAGGACTCTTGTCCTGAATGCTTGTTGCTGCGTTTAAACGAGCCTTTGCCTTTTTTAGCTTTAACCACTTGTGGTTTAAATAATTTAGAGGTGACCAACGCCGCTAATGCATTGTGGTTTATCACGCCTCGTCCTGTATCTACCGCGCTGGTGTTTGCGGTTTTTGCTTTAGATTTTTTAGTCATATATTTCCTATCAACTAAAGTTAAATAATAAAGAGGCTTTTATATTAGCCTATTTAAGAGATGGCGATTGTAGGCTTAATTTTCAACCGCGCAAGTATTTTTAATGCCCAACAGATACTTTTTTAATAATAAAAAAGTATAAAAAAAGCGCAGTTAATAACTGCGCTTAATATTACTTTAGTTTGCTTTATAAATTAAAAACTAAAGCTTACCTTTGCATAGTACGTTCTGCCGTCAAAGCCGTAAGGTAATGCACGTACAGGGTATTTAAATGCTCCATTTGTAATGGCATTAAGTACTTCGTCATCACCTAACTCGTCTGGTGTTTCGTCAAATACGTTATCAGCACCTACCGAAAGGGCAAACATGTCGTTAATTTGGTAGCTCACGTTTAAATCAACCAATACAGCCGATTCAACCGTACTTGTTGCTTTAAACGAGCCATCTGTTGCAAGCTCTATATGATCGTTACCAAAGTATTTTACGTCTGTTTCGCCAAAGTAGTTAAAGCGAAGTGTTGATGTGTATGCATCGCGCTCGTAATCAAACGTAAGCGTTGCACGTTCACTAGGTTGTCCGTCAGTAAAAAAGCTACGTTGTAAATCATCAAAAGCAACCGCTTCAGGAATACCGTCTTCTGCATTCACGCCGTCAATTTTAGTATCGTTTAGGTTACCTGCAAAGGTTACTCCTAAATTGCCGCCTTCAACTTCAGTGCGGTACGATGCAATAATATCAACACCTTGCGTAGTAGAATCAACCGAGTTTGAGAAGTAGTTAGCTTGCACTGCTCCTGTTGCTTGTAGCGCTGCAACTGCTTCTGAGCTAAACGATACGTCGTCAGCGGTAAGTAAGCTGCCAAGTGTAATACGATCTTCAATTTCTACGCGGTAAAAATCAACCGTTAACGAAAGCTCGCTTGTCACATCGTAAACAAAACCAGCACTGTAGTTTGTTGAAGTTTCAAGCTCTAAGCTATCTACGCCTAACGCACTTGGGAAGGCTGTACCGGTGTTTGCAGTGAACGACTGCGTTAATGTACCGTCTGAACCTAAGTTAGTTGTAAAGGCTGTATAACCACTTTGTTGAAGTGATGGTGCTCTAAAACCAGTAGATACCGCACCACGTACAGCAAAGTCATCTGAAAATTCATAACGTGTTGCTAATTTACCAATTAAATCATCCCCAGCATCTGAGAAATCTTCATAACGTAGCGCACCACTGACGTTCCATGCGTCGGTGATCATAGTTTCTACGTCTACATAAACTGCGTAGCTGTTACGGTCGCTGTCGTTAGCCGCTTCAGGGCGTAGGCCGTTATAAGCCTGAAAACCACACTGTGCAAATTGGTCTGGATCGTTTACTGATGGGTACGAGGTATCCATATTTGCTAATCCACAGGCGTATGATGCTTCATCGCCAGGCACTATTTCGTAGTTTTCTTTGCGGTATTCAGCGCCTACTGTTACATATAAAGGTTCCCCACGGCCAATATCTACAATACCGTTTACATCAAGGTTAACCGTTGTTTGATCAAATCTAAAACCACCTGAGTAACCGCCACTAGGGCCTGAATTTTCTGCAATATCGGCATCACTTGCACCTGGGTTATTAAATAGGTACTCAGCGGCGTAAGAAGCGTTTAATGTATTGCGTGATGTAAAGTCGTATTGGTTTTCACCATAAACGGCCGATACATCGTAATTCCAATCTGTGTTTATATCGCCTTTAAAACCAAGCGCGACTGAAATATCTTGTGCTTCGTTATATATGCGCGGTAAAAAACCATCGCTGTATACTTGTGTTACGTTTTTAGAGGCTTCGTTAAAGTTACGGTAAAAACCATTACCTAGTGCTGTGCGCTCAGAGTAGCCACCAAACGAGTAAAGCTCGCCGTCGCCCATTGGTAATGCCATGTTGTAAAATAACGATGTGAATTCGCTTTCTGAATTACCTTGGCCCCAACGTACATCTTCACTTAGCGTGCCGGGCTCAACATCAAGCGAGCCACCCGTATCTCGCTCTGCGCGGTTAGTGCCATCAGCATCTCGGTACTCAAGCGATAGATTAATAAAGCCACCTTCGCTGCCTATATCAAAACCACGATTTAAACCTGCTGAAATAGTGTCGCCGTCACCTTCACTTGTGCCGCCGTACTGTACAAAACCCGTTGTAATACCGGTTGAGTTATTGAGAGATAAGTTAATTACGCCTGCAATAGCATCAGAGCCATATTGCGCCGCTGCGCCATCGCGTAATACTTCAACGCCTTTAAGGGCCGTTAGCGGAATGGCATTCATATCGGTACCCGCAGCTCCTGCGCCTACTGTACCGTTAAGGCCAAAAATTGATTGGTTATGACGACGTTTACCATTTACTAGTACAAGAGTTTGATCTGGCTGTAAGCCACGAAGTGTTGCGGGTCTAAATAAATCAGAACCGTCTGATACTTGTGTACGCGAAAAGTTAAATGAAGGCGCTGTCGCTTGCAAGCTTTGACCAAGCTCGGTAAAACCACCTTTAGTTAAATCATCTGCGTCAATTAAATCAATAGGAGAAGAAGACTCAGTAGAAGTACGGTTAGATACGCGCGACCCTAATACAGATATTTGCTCAATGTTTTTAGCAGCTTGCGCTGGTGCTTCTTCTGCGTTAACAATGCTTGGTGCGCTAAACGCGAAAGCAACGGCTACAGCAAGTGTGTTTAAACGGTATGTTGGCATAGTGACGACCCTGTTTTTTTGTGTTCTTATAATATGTGTGTGGTTATGATGCTCATAACCTGTTGCAAACATCCTAGCAACATATGCAAACAAAAAGAAATGAAAAAAACTAAATATTTGGTATAAGTATGCAAATAAACTTCAATATAAGAAAAAACCACGTTTAATCGATTAAAATACACGCTACAAGAGCATTAAACCTCAAAAATAGACCTACTATCTTTTTATTTACATTGTGATTTTGTTCGTTGGTTTACGCTTTTAAAGGTAATAGGCAGCGGATGGTCGTACCTGTCCCTAATGTGCTGTTAACTTCTATTTTTCCGCCATGATCGCTTACCATGGCGTATACAAGCGTCATACCCATGCCGGTGCCTTTTCCAACTTCTTTTGTTGTGTAAAAAGGGTCAAACATATGGGTTATGGTGTCTTCATTCATTCCACAACCATTATCTTTTACCTCAATACAGATATTTGTACCTAGTAAAAAAATATTAACTTCTATAATGCAGCCTTTTTCTAAATCAAGCTCGCAAGCCTGCCAAGCATTCATTAATAAGTTTACAAAAATTTGATTGATAGACGATAAATTGCACCAGATCAGTGGTAGTGGCTCAAAGCGTGTTTTTATTTCACATAATTTGAGTTTGTTATTCAATAACCTTAAAGCGTTATTAGCTCCCGTTGTTATATCGGTTAGTTGTTTATCTTGCTTCGAGGTGGGGTGGGCAAAATTTAATAAGTCATGCACAATTTGTTTTATTCGCTTGAGTCCCTCAACGCTGTCGTCAACTTGCCCCTGCAAATTGTTATAAAGCCACGCATGCGGGTACTGTAAATTGAGTATGTCGATTTCGTGTTTAAAATGGCTCTCTTCAATTTCATTATTTAAGTATTGCTCATTAAGCTTTAGTAGTGTGATAAACAAAGGGCTAGAGCTTTGCAAGCTCTCTATATTGCTCATTGCATAGGCAAGTGGGGTATTTATTTCGTGAGCAACGCCGGCACAAAGCGTTCCCAAGGTCACCATTTTTTCGGTTTGTACAAACAGTATTTGTTGGCGCTCTAAGTCAGCTACTTTTTTTTGTAATTCGTTATTTATGGCAACTAAAACGCTACTTTTATCTTTGAGTAACTGCTCTGCAGCTAAGCGTAGCCTTTGTTCGTTTAAAAAAGCACGTTCAAAATTACCATCTGACCCATCCATTCCTTTCATCCATATAGGTAGCTTTATACTTAACGTTTAGTCGTCTGCATGCAAATTTGCAACTTTAGGGTGGGAAATTATCTACTTATAGATAATAACTATATTACGTAACCCCTGCTTTATATAAAAGGCACGCATAAAAACGCCACAGATATTTTTTTAAGCTATTATTTAACCAGAAGTAATTTAAAGGCGGCTCGATGACACAAACAACACCAATAAATCAGGTTGATGTACTTTGCATTGACGATGATGAAATAGTACTACGTACGTTAACACGTTTACTCGAAGTAAATGATCTGTCAGTTATTGTTTGCGACAATCCACAAAGCGCTCTATCGCTTTTTAAAAATCATGAGTTTGGTTTAATTATTAGCGACATGCGCATGCCAGTAATGAACGGTGCCGAGTTTTTAGAAAAAGCACATGCACTGGCTCCCGACACCCAGCGTATTTTATTGACTGGTTACGCTGATATACAAACAACCTTAGCAGCTGTTAATCAGGGACAAATAAATGGCTATATTCAAAAGCCTTGGCAAAACGATTTATTACTTCGAAGCGTTAAAGATAGCCTTGAAAAATTTGCACTAAAAAAGCAAAACCAAAAATTAGAAGCACAAGTTAAAGACCAAAATCAAGAACTGCTAGAGCTTAACAACACGCTAGAGCAACGAGTCGAAAAACGCACTTTGCAAATCAAGCAGGTTTTAAAAAAGCTTGAAGACGCAAACGAGCACGAAAAACAAGAGCACAAATCAACTGTAGAGCTACTATATAATTTTATTAACGCAAACCCTTACCTTGATGGCGATAAAGCACAAAATATTGCTAATACCTGCACACAAATAGCACTTTACTTAAATCTATCGCAAAAAAGCATTGATCTTGCCCCAATGGCTGGTTATTTAGCACAAATAGGTTTGCTTGCTATGGACCCTGAACTTTATAAAAAACCGCTAAATCGGCTAAATGAGCAACAACGTAAGACCTTTTATACTCACCCAAGTACCGCACAATTAATGCTAATGCCTGCAATACATTTACACGATTTATCTGATGCTATTTATTATCAGTTTGAACGTTTTAACGGAAATGGAATGCCCAAAGGCCTTGCCGGAAACGACATACCAATAGGGGCTATGGTGCTAGGTTTAGCACGCGATTATTGGGATGCGTTTGAGCAAAGTAATGCAAGTGATGAGAAACAGCGCCACGATGACGCGCTCGAAAGTGTAAAGCTTTATAGTGGGTCTTTTTATCACCCTAAAATTGTACGCGCACTTGAAGCGAGCCATGCAAAACTACACGAACAAAAAAGTACCGCTGGATCAATACTAATTTGTAATGCCCATGAACTTAAAGAGCAAATGGTTCTTGCCCATGCACTACACAGCCATGCGGGTATAATGTTGCTGTCTAAGGGTCATGTATTTAGCCGTAAATCAATTGAAAAACTCCAGCAGCTAGAATCAAAAAAACCAGCCCCATTTAGAATTATGGTTAAAACTGCTAAATGATTGATCTAAACAGCAGTTTTTTTCGTTACAATGTGTATAAAATAGATTATTTAATTTGCTTGAAGGAGCACTCTGTGTCGCGATTTTCTGCGGTTACTGACAATCCCCATGATGGGCGTTTTAACCAAAAAACGGGAATACTGCTTACTAATCTAGGTAGTCCTGATGCACCAACAGCGGCTGCGCTTCGTACATACTTACGTGAGTTTTTATCGGATCCACGCATTGTAGAGATACCACGCCTAGTATGGATGATAATTTTACATGGCATTATTTTGCGCGTGCGCCCTAAACGCTCGGCTAAATTATATAAAAGCATATGGACCGAAAACGGCTCGCCGCTTAGTCACATTACTCGCCAACAAAGCGTTAAGTTAAATACCTTACTAAAAGAGCAAGGTTATACTAATACTGAAGTAGTAATGGCTATGCGTTATGGCAATCCGTCAATAGAGGCTGGCCTTGAGGAACTTCGTGATAAAGGCTTAACACGTATTATTATATTGCCAATGTATCCGCAATATTCTAGCCCAACAACGGGTTCAACGTTTGATGCCGTATCGAGCGTACTGCGAAAATGGCGCTGGGTGCCAGAACTGCATTTTATAAATGGATATCATAAAAACACCCGTTACATTGAGTCGCTTGCTAATAGTATTAGTGAGGATTTAGAAGCGAATGGTATGCCACAAAAAATTGTTTTTTCGTATCACGGTATGCCTAAACTATTTTTAGAGCGCGGCGATCCGTACCATTGCCTATGTTTACAAACCACGCGTTTAGTTGTCGAAAAATTGGGCCTTGATAAAGATAAAGTAATTAGTACTTTTCAAAGTCGATTTGGTAAAGCCGAGTGGTTAAAGCCATATACCGATGCAACGCTTGAAGCCCTGCCTGATGAGGGTATTACCGATGTAGCTATTATCAGCCCTGCTTTTAGCGCCGACTGCCTAGAAACACTTGAAGAGCTTGAAGGCGAAAATCGTGAAATATTCGAAAACGCAGGCGGCAAAAAGTACCGTTACATAGCGGCACTAAACGACAGAGACGACCATATAGAAGCTGTGTTTGATGTTATAAAACCTATGTTGTAACCAGACTTACTAAAGCACATAGCTAAATATATTTCGCATTAAGCGGTGTTAAAATTAACACCGCTTTTTTTATAGGGTTTTAGGTTAAGTAATTAGAAGCTACGCTTCTCGCGTGAGCAATCTCTGCGCCTACCACTAAATTTAACTCAACAGTTTAATTTAACCTGTAGACGCGCTACTTACTGGCGTTTAAAAACGCAGTTTTTAATAAATATTAACGATTAAAGACTATTTGAAGGATCATGATTAAACGCTATCGCTTGAAGTATAAATCAATAGCTTTGCTGAGGAGCTCATCGAGCTGTTCTTCAAATTCTTCTATATTAATATCAAAGTGCTTTAGGTATGCACGAGCCTGAGCAAGTGATAAATTACGACTGTTAACGCTATATTGTCGCTCGTCTATAGATTTATCGTAACGAGGTAAAAATACAAATTGACCATAAAATGGTGATTTAATATGCTTATTCGCGAAACGACAAAAATCTTCAATGTGCTCAGCCCCTTTAGGACCAAGGCAACCGGGCTCAATACGGTATATTAAGCGAATTTTTTTGTCGTCATTCATTTGTATATAGATCCTTTATCTAAAAAACAGTACGCGTACTATTTTCCCATCTTTAATTTGGTAACTCGAAATAAGTTCTGAGCGTTTATCAACTACGTGTTCGTCAGTTGAGCAGGTTTCTGATAGTTCGTGATCAATCACTATATCGCCGTGCACTATGCGCTTAATTGGTGATGAGTGAATACACTTTAACTTTTTAAACATTAGCCCATAACGTTCTATTAGCTTTTCTTTTCCTTTAAACAATAGTTCATTAGGAAAAATATAAAACTCAACATCTTCGGCATATACACGAAGAAACTCTTCAATGTTACGTGCATTATACGCTTTAACTAATTGCTCTACCACGGCAAGTGATTCGCGCGACTGCTTAGCTTTAGTTTGCTGCTTAACTGTCAGCGCTTCTTTTGCTTGTATTACTGCTTTTTCAGCTTCGGCTACAGCGACTGCTTTTTCTATTTTATTTTTAGGCTTCTCAGCAGGTTTAATCTGCTCGTTACCTAATACTTTTGAATCGTCTGGTTTAGCCGCATCAACTGTGGGCTTTTTAAGTTCAGGCGATTTGTATTCAAGCGTATTTATTTTGTCGTCAGTTTTGGCTTGAGTTACTGGTTGCTCTTCTTCAGCTTTTGGTTTTTCAATGCTTGTTTGAGCTTTAACTTGTAGCTCTTTTTCCTCAGGCTCGCTTTGCTCTGCGGCATAAGTAATAAGCGCAACGGTAGTGATTAACAAGGCTAAAATAATAGATAACGGTTTCATAACTTTCCTAAAATGAACACTAAACACGTGTAAGGGTGCAACATAGCAAATTTTAACGTTATCGGGTAGTTAATACCACCACTGTAGCTTACCAGTACTGCTCTACGGTAATGTTTCCGGGGTTTTTACGGCGGTTGCGCGTAAAGCTTTTATCGAGAAGCAGCGCGGTTGAGTCTTTTACCATTTGTGGATTTCCGCAAATCATAAATTGCGCGTTACTAGGTTCGGGGTTTAATTTTACATATTCAAACAAGCGGTTACTCTCAATTGCGTTAGTAATTCGCCCACTTAAGCCTTGTAATGGCTCTTCTCTACTTACAACAGGAATATAGCTGAGTTGCTCGGGGTACACTCTTAATAACTCGTTAATAAGTGCTTGATAGCTTAAGTCGTTATTAAAGCGTACGCCATGTACTAAGTTTATGCTTTTGTATTTTTTCCAAACATCAGGCTGTTGCAATATCGATAAAAAGGGACCAATGGCAGTGCCTGTACCTAGCATCCAAAGCTGATCGCTTTGTGGTATTTCATCAAGAGTAAAAAAACCAGTTGCATGTTGTTCTATAAGTACGGTTTCGCCTGGCTGTAATTTAGCTAAACAGGGAGATAATAAACCATCAATTACGTTAATAAGATAAAACTCGAGATTGGGGTTTTCTGGTGCATTTACATATGAGTAAGCCCGAGCAATACGCTTGTCGCCATCCATCATAGAGAGCTTTGTAAACTGGCCTGCTTTAAATGGCTCTACGTTTGCATTAACGGTTAAGCTAAAGAGTGTTTCACTCCACCATGTTACGCTTTTTACTGTTGCTTCAACCCAGTTAGACATAGTTACCTCGTGGTTTAGCTATTAAAGTTTTAAATAACTCTCTATATAAACATTAGCATTAAGTGACAAAGACTTATAGAAGAATATGGCTAGATTTAAATCAAATAGATGGACTTTATTTGTGATCTGCTAAATATAAAATTTAATGAAAGCGAAGAGATTACATATTGCAGAGACTATTTTTAGACGCATGCAAATTAGGCATGTACAAGCCTATGTTTCACCTTACATTATTTAAACGCGTAGAAAGTAAAACGCAAAGAGTTTACACCTAGAGTACTTTTAAAACTGTATTGCGGTGTACGTTTACTCACAAAACTAAGCTCACATAACCCGGTTAAGGTCATTATTTGTTGAGAATTACCTGCTTATAATAAAGACATTGCTAACATATTTAGCATATTTTGTTGTGAACTGCTTTTATGTCCTCAACCTACTTTATTAATACCGTTTAAAACTAAAACTTTATGTTGCCGCGTAGCGCTTTGTTTTGCCCATGTTTAGTTTTTTTATCCATACGTTTGCGCTGTGAATTACGGCTAGGTTTGGTAGCACGACGCGCCTTATTGACAACGGTAGCACTGAGTATTAAATCTTTTAAGCGCTTAAGGGCATCTTCTCGGTTTAGCTCTTGTGTACGATGGCTTTGCGCTTTAATTATTAAAACGCCTTCTTTGGTAATTCTTGTATCATTTAAGGCAAGTAAGCGTTCTTTGTAGAAGTCAGGTAATTTAGAGCGGTTAATATCAAAGCGTAAATGAATGGCACTGGCGACTTTGTTAACATTTTGACCACCGGCACCTTGCGAACGAATAGCCGTTAGCTCTAGTTCCCATTCATCGATAGTGACAGTATTTGAAATTGTTAACATTGTGTTCAGCTCTATTTGTCAAAAATACATTATATCATCAGTACATTAGCTTGTGGTGAATGAACTAAATTCTTAGAACTTAAATAAATTCTCATAAATTGTACTATAAAATTAGCCAATATATTATTTTGTGTTGGCAAGTGTTGCTTATTAGTTTCTAATTGGCACAACTTTAATACTAGGAAATGCTCAATGAAAAAAATACTTGTATCACTTAGCTTATTAGCAATGAGTTTCTCAAGCCTTGCAGTAGATATTAACGAAGGTCAACTTCAAAGCTATATGAAAGCACTGCCAGCTGTAACGAGCTGGGCAAGCAGCCAAGAGTCTTTAAAAGATTTAGACTTAGCAAGTATGCTAGGTGGTTCTGCAGATCAAAGTGTTGACGAACAAAGCTCTTTAGCTAATAGCGCACTAAGCATGATTAAAGAGCAAGACCTATACAAAAGCTTCGCGGGTGTTACAGGCCGCTACGGCTTTACACCAGAGCAACTAGTAACTGTAGGTTCTGAAGTATCAATGGCTTATATCGAAAACCTTAAATCGGGTTTATCTGCTGATAATCAAGAAACAGCGAATAAAGTAATGGGCGGTTTTCAAAGCATGAAAAGTGCTAAAGATAAAGGCGCTAGCTCGTTAATGGGTTCGTTTGGTAAATCGTCAAGCGCAGCTGAGGAGTCTACAGAGTCTTTAGTAAGCGAAAGCAACCTTGAACTTGTGAGCGAATATATGCCACAGCTACAAAAGCTTTTTGCACTTCTATAAGTTTTATTGTTTTATAAAAAGGTGGCTTTTACCGCCTTTTTTAATGCCTAATTTTTATATGACTTAGATAAATTACAATATTTTATAAGTAATACTGACCGGGACTACATGCAAAAACGGGGGAGTAAATTATTACTCCCCCGTTTTTATTTAGCGTACAGATTATTTAAGATCGAATCTGTCTGCGTTCATTACTTTTACCCATGCGTTTACAAAGTCATGTACAAAGCGCTCTTTGTTGTCGTCTTGTGCATAAAACTCAGCAAGTGCGCGCAATATAGAGTTTGAACCAAATACTAAATCAACGCGTGTTGCAGTCCATTTAGTAGTGCCACTTTTACGGTCTACTATATTGTATAAACCTTTTTGAGTTGGCTCCCAACGGTTTGACATGTCAGTTAAGTTTACAAAGAAGTCGTTGGTTAATGAGCCTACGCTATTTGTAAATACGCCATGTTCGCTGCCAGCATAGTTAGTACCTAGTACTCGCATCCCACCAATAAGTACCGACATTTCTGGTGCACTTAATCCCATTAGTTGGCTGCGCTCTAGTAATAACTCTTCAGCTGATACTGCGTAATCTTTTTTCAGCCAGTTTCTAAAACCATCGTGGATTGGTTCTAGTACATCAAACGATTCTGCATCAGTCATTTCATCTGTTGCATCTCCACGTCCTGGAGCAAACGGCACGTTTACATCAACACCGGCTTGTTTTGCAGCTTGTTCTACGGCTGCTGTACCACCTAAAACAATTAAGTCGGCGATGCTAACAGGTTTACTCAAGCCAGCCTGCACTTTTTCAAGCGCACTAAGTACTGATGCTAAACGTTCTGGCTCATTACCTTGCCAATCTTTTTGCGGTGCTAAACGAATGCGTGCACCATTTGCGCCGCCACGTTTATCAGAACCACGATAAGTACGTGCGCTATCCCAAGCTGTATTTATTAAATCAGCGGCACTAACACCACAATTTAATAATGTGGTTTTTAGATTGCTAATTTCGTCGTCTGTTAATGTGTAATCAACGGTTGGAATTGGATCTTGCCAAATTAAGTCTTCGCTTGGTACGTCGGCACCTAAGTAACATGATTTAGGACCTAAATCGCGGTGAGTTAGTTTAAACCAGGCACGTGCAAACACGTCTGAAAAGTAGTCAAAGTCGTTATAAAAGCGCTCAATAATTTTACGGTACGTTGGGTCCACTTTCATGGCCATATCAGCATCTGTCATCATTGGGTTTAAACGAATTGATGAATCTTCTACATCGACAGGCTTGTCTTCTTCTTTAATATTAATAGGCTCCCACTGATGAGCACCTGCAGGGCTTTTAGTGAGTTCCCATTCGTAGGTTAATAAAAGCTTACAGTATTCGTTATCCCATTGTGTTGGGTGCGTAGTCCATGCGCCCTCTACGCCTGATGTAACTGTATCACGGCCAATACCACGGGTTGTAGTGTTATTCCAACCAAGGCCTTGCTCGTGTACGTCAGCAGCTTCTGGCTCTGGACCTAAGTTTTCTGCTTTGCCATTACCATGTGCTTTACCTACTGTGTGCCCGCCTACCGTTAATGCAGCGGTTTCTTCGTCATCCATTGCCATACGTGCAAAAGTTTCGCGAATTTGTGCCGCTGTTTTAAGCGGATCAGGGATACCATTTACACCTTCAGGGTTTACATAAATTAAGCCCATTTGTACTGCGGCTAATGGATTTTCCATGGTGTCTGGTTTATCTACACTTTCGTAACGGCCGTCACTTGGCGCTAACCATTCTTTTTCGGCTCCCCAGTAAACGTCTTTTTCAGGATGCCAAATATCTTCTCGGCCGCCGGCAAAACCAAAGGTTTTTAAGCCCATTGATTCGTATGCCATGTTGCCCGCTAAAATAATTAAGTCGGCCCATGAAAGCTTGTTACCGTATTTTTTCTTTATTGGCCAAAGTAAACGGCGCGCTTTGTCGAGGTTACCGTTATCTGGCCATGAATTTAGTGGCGCAAAACGTTGATTACCTGTACCACCGCCCCCTCTACCATCGGCTAAACGGTATGAACCCGCTGAGTGCCATGCTAGACGAATCATTAAACCGCCGTAATGTCCCCAATCGGCTGGCCACCAATCTTGGCTATCGGTCATTAAGCTTTTTACGTCTGTTTTTAGCGCGTCAAGATCGATTGATTTAAATGCTTCACCGTAATTAAAGTCGCTATTGTATGGGTTTGATTTGGTGTCGTGCTGATGAAGAATGTCTAAGTTTAGGGCATTTGGCCACCAATCAGTATTGGGATTAGACGTTTTAGTATTACTGCCGTGCATGACCGGACATTGGCCTGCTTTAGGGTTGCTCATTCTGGAATCCTTATAATAGAAAAGTAAAATACTTAATCAATCAGTATTGTTGTTTATGTATTTATAACTTTTTAAAAAGTAACGGTTATTTTTATTTAATCGGCTTACTTATTATTTAGTGTGCCTGCCTAAACACTTACGTATCCTTAATATAGGCGCATAAATTATGCTACGCCAGCCTCAACATACTATTTAAAACGATTGCTCCAATTTATATTTTTGATTGGCCTTTTGCTAATGATGTATTTAACAATAGCTTTGTAATTACGTTTTAAATAATAGTAAAAATAAATCTGATGACGCTCGTGTAAGGTATTACGTAAGATAAAAAACAAATTAGTGAATTAACCTTAACCTTTTTACTAGACCTGTGATCGAATTGAAAAATTTCGGCGTAATGGTATGTGAAGGGTTTGAAAGTGGCTTTAATTTATTTAAAGCGCACATTGGAATACCCCCCTTCACCATGAAATTGTAGTTATATAGTTATAATTATAAAGGTGCATTACTTAAGCCCAATGCACCTTTACTTTATAAACCGAATACTTTGAGTATTCTTATATTTTTAACTAATTGAATTGAATTAAGTATTTGTTCATAAAGATTCAGTTATTATGAAGTTGTTCTCCTGTGAATCCCTACGACATATTGTTGTTTTAAGCAGTTTTTGCCAGCTCATATTGAGCTGGTTTTTTTTGCCTATTTTTTCCTAAAACCACCTAAGTATTAGCAAAATGCTCATGCTTTACCCTATTATTGCTAAGCTCACTAGGCTAAAAAATTCTTACAACTATTGCTCCTATCTAAATTAGGTCAATTTTAATCCTGAAAAGTTAACGCGCCCTAGTGCCATTCAGCCCTGCATGTTAAAGTTATTACAGTAATTAATTTAATTAGGCGTACCGATGCGTTATTACCTATCTACACTTTTTGTTTGTTTAACTTTTTTTTCGGGCATAGTAAATTCTGCTGAACAAAAACCAGCAGCCCCTACAGCACAACAAGAGCAACAAGCCCTCAAACAACTTAAAGAGTCTATGTTTAAACCGCTAATGGAGCGCTACATACTCGACGAGCTAAAAGCCGTAAGGCAAGATCAACAAAAACTCCGTGAGGATGTAACTAAGCAAGTTACTCATGCACAGCTTGATACTGCAGATCGCGCATTAACGTACACTACCGACACTATTAATAATGTATTTTTTATAATTACCGCTACGGCTTCTATTTTGGTTTTAGTGGGATGGAACTCACTACGCGATGTTAAAAACAAAGTAGAAGATATTGTAAATACACGTGTAAGTGTAATTACTGACGAGTATGAAGACCGATTAAAAATTCTTGAAGAAAAACTACGCGTACGCTCAGAAGAAATACTCAGTAACCAAGAGCGCATATCAGTTACCAACGAGGTTCATTCGTTATGGATGCGCGCCAATTTAGAAAGTGATTTTGCTAATAAAATTGAAATATTTGATGAGATTTTAAAACGTAAACCAGAGGATGTTGAAGCCATTGCTTATAAGGCCGATGCGTTATTAGAAATAAATGAAACAGCACAAGCCATTGAGTTGTGTAATCAAGCCATTGATATAGATAGTGTCTATGGTTATGCCTATTGGCAACGAGCATGTGCTTATGCGCTAACACATAAGCATGCAGATGCATTAGCCGACATTAAAATGGCACTTGAATACTCTCCAAACTTACGTAATGAGCTATTACATGAGAGCGCATTTGCAAGCTTACATGACAACGACAGCTTTAATACTATAGTAGCTGGTGAAGTTGTTTAAGCACTAAGTATTTGGCCTGTATGATTAGGCGCAACATCATAAAAAAGGGCCTTGGCCCTTTTTTTGTTTTTAAAGGTTAAGTTTGTTGTGTAATACCAACCTGCATAAATTTTTGATCAATTTAACGAATTAAATTGCACTATAACGTCGTTAAAAATTTTTTATTTAGAACAACTAGATACAAAAGTTTTTGCCTAGTTCTAGCTTAATTTTCTTAACGTTAAATAGACCCCATATATAAGCAGATTGGTATAATTAGAAGCTTTACTGCGCTCTACAAACTCTGCTCTACCGTAGAGTTAAGACCTAAAGTGATTAATTCACAAAGAGGTTTAGAGACGCTGCGCTTTTAGAGAAGAGCTTAGAAGTTAAAATAATCAGAAGTTGTGCTTCTAACATGAGCAACAAGTCATACTCTAAACTTGGTATAAACACTGCTATTCGCGCAGGTTACAAGCATTTAAAGCAACGCTTGTACTTTTATAATGCCGAGTCAGCATTGGTTTTGCTCTTCTCATTTGCTCCTCTTTTTCTTCTCTGCGTGCATATTTTTTTTAGGGCTGTTATACACAAATAGGTTTAGAGATGCTGCGCTTTTAGAGTAGTTAGCTTAAGTAATTAGAAGCTGTGCTTCGCGCGCGAGCAAGCTTAGCGCCTACCTGAGAAACTTACACTCAGCAGTTTAATTTACCTGTAGACGCGCTGCTTGCAGGCGTTTAAAAACGCAGTTTTTAGATGGTTGAATTAATACCAACCCGCAATAATACTTAATCATTTTTAGGGGCTAAACGTGTCGCTACCTGCGTTAAAAAATTCTCATTTAGAACAACTAAATAGTGAATTTTTTGCCTAGCTATCAACACGTTTTTCCATCCTCAAAATAGATCACTTAATTAAGCGAATTGGTATAAGTAATTAGAAGCTGCTACCCATTTTCTTCAGGCATAAAAAAAGCCGCATAAAATGCGGCTTTGGAGGTTTAGTCTCACTTCACTTTGGGCGTGTCTCCAAAACTTAGTGAATACGTTACCAAGGAACTGTTATGTGTTATTTAAGCTATTGACTCTAATGCAATTTTAACCATTTCGTTAAACGTGCTTTGACGCTCATCAGCAGGTGTTGCTTCGCCAGTGATTACGTGGTCACTTACTGTAAATAATGCCATTGCGTTTGCGCCGTATTCAGCTGCAACGCCGTATAAGCCTGCTGTTTCCATATCTACTGCTAGCATGCCTAACTTGTCTAAGTCTTTATAGAACGAATCATCTGCTTGATAGAATGTGTCTGTCGTAAATACGTTACCTACTTTTGCTTTAATTCCTAGCTCTTTAGCAGCGTTTACGCCGTTTAAAAGTAGGTCAAAGTTAGCAATAGCAGCAAAATCGTAGCCACGTACGCGTGCACGGTTTACGTTTGAATCTGTGCTTGCACCTTGTGCAAAAATTACGTCACGAATTTTGATATCTGTGCCAATACCGCCACACGTACCAATACGTATAATATTTTTAACGCCAAAGCTTACAATTAGCTCACGTGCATAAATAGACATTGATGGAATGCCCATGCCTGAACCCATGATACTTACTGGCTTACCTTTGTAAGTACCAGTGAAACCGTACATGTTACGAACGCCTGTAACTTGTACTGCATCATCTAAAAAGTTTTCAGCAATATATTGCGCACGTAGCGGATCGCCTGGCATTAATACTGTTTCGGCGAAATCACCAACGTTTGCACTGATATGCGGAGTACTCATTAATTGTTTTCCTTTTTATTTGGCGTTTTTAGCTCATTTAAAAAGCTGTCGCCGTAATCAAGCGCAGATAAGCTAAACCACTGTGCCAGTGTTTGACCTATATCTGCAAAGCTGTTGCGTTCACCTAATGGTGTGTTACTCATACCTGGCTGGTATGCAATAACAGGTACGTATTCACGAGTGTGCTCAGAACCTGGAAAGGTTGGGTCACAGCCATGATCTGCAGTGATCATTAATACGTCATCTGCTTTTAACTGATTTAGTATAGTTGGTAAATAGTCATCAAATTCTTTTAATGCTTTTGCGTATCCTACTGGATTACGACGATGACCAAATTTTTCATCAAAATCAACTAGGTTAGTAAAGATTAAGCTACGATCTGGCGCGCTTTCCATTACTTCGCTGGTTTTTTCTAGCAAGTTCATAAGTCCAGGTGCTTTATGCTTTTGGGTTATGCCCTGATGCGCGTAAATATCTGAAATTTTACCAATACTAATTACTTCGCCGCCGTCTTTTGCTAGTACATCTAGCAATGTTGGTGCAGGCGGAAGTACTGAATAGTCACGACGATTACCCGTTCGAGCAAAGTCTTGGCTATTTGAACCCAAAAATGGCCGCGCAATCACTCGTCCTATATTCATTTCATCAAGTAGCGCCCGTGCGATTTCGCAAACTTGATAAAGCTTCTCTAGGCCGAATGACTCTTCATGCGCGGCTATTTGAAACACGCTATCAGCTGAGGTGTAACAGATTGGTTTACCTGTTTTTACGTGCTCTTCACCTAGCTGTTCTAAAATGGTAGTTCCTGATGCATGGCAATTGCCTAAAATACCAGGAATACCTGTACGAGCAATAAACTCGTCTATAAATTCTTGTGGGAAACTTGGCTGTGTTTTTGGGAAATATCCCCAATCAAATAACACCGGTACGCCTGCCATTTCCCAATGACCTGATGGCGTGTCTTTTCCGCTAGAGATTTCTTTAGCGTAACCCCATGCACCTTGAGGAGCTTGGCGGTCTGAAATTAAACACGGTTCGCCACCGGCAGCTTCGCATGCATCCACTAACCCAAGTTTTGATAGGTTAGGAAGCGACAGCGCACTGCCTGTTTCGTCGTAATATGCTTTTAGTAAGTGAGCGAATGTATTAGCCCCAAGATCGCCGAATTTATCTGCATCTGGTGCTGCACCGATTCCTAGGCTATCTGCCATTAAAATAATTGCTCTTGCCATTTTGACCTCACTTTGATTCTAGGTGGTTACTTTATCCGCTGATCGAATTTTCCGTACAGGACAAAAGTCCTGTTTCATAAAACCTAAACATTATAAATTTGCACCCTTGAGCGAAGCAAAAGAGATTAATCGTGTCTTTTTTGCTATTGTGATCTACCAACAATATATCTTTCTGTGTGGATGAGAACTTTAGTGACACGAACTACTATTATAGCCATTGCAGGCGCATCAGCGTCGGGCAAATCTCTTTTTAGCCAAACAATTTACAATGAATTGGTTAATGAGCTTGAACCAGGCGCTATCGCCATTATTGAAGAAGATGCTTATTACAAGGATCAGTCGCATTTGCCGATGGCTCATCGTACGCAAACAAATTACGACCATCCAGATGCATTTGAACACGCATTAATGCTTGAGCATTTAACGCAACTTCGTTGTGGTAACTCAGTAGAAGTACCAACGTATGATTATGCACAGCACACGCGTAGCGCAACCACACGCCGAGTGCCAGCTGCTAAAATACTGATTGTTGAAGGTATTTTACTATTGAGTGATAAAGCGCTTAATAAAGAATTTGATATTAAGGTGTTTATAGACACACCTTTAGATATTTGTTTAATGCGTCGTATGCAACGTGATATGGAGCAACGAGGCAGAACATTACAATCTGTTGTTGAGCAATATCAGGCAACTGTTAGACCGATGTTTTATCAATTCATTGAGCCTTCTAAGCATAATGCTGATTTAGTTGTGACTCGAGGCGGCATGAACCGCGTTGCGATTGATATAATAAAAAGTAAAATTAAATATTTACTACAAGAATAACAACGGGAAACATTTGTATGACAACATTTATGAGCTTAGTAGGCATGTGTGTGCTACTAAGCATTGCCTTTGCTGCGTCAACTAATCGCAAGGCAATTAATTTAAGAACCGTTGGTATAGCATTTGCGATGCAAATTGTTATAGGCGGTTTTGTTCTGTTTTTCGAAGCAGGAAAAAATGTGTTAACTAGCATGTCATCAGCCGTCTCGTCGGTTATTGGTTATGCTAATGATGGTATTGGGTTTTTATTTGGTCCACTCGCCTCACAAGACACATTAGGTTTTATTTTTGCAATTCAAGTTTTGCCAGTTATCGTGTTTTTCTCAGCGCTTGTTGCTGTGTTATATCACCTTGGCATTATGGATTGGATAATTAGGATTTTAGGCGGCGGTTTACAAAAATTATTGAAGACCTCTCGCACAGAATCGCTTTCAGCAACTGCAAATATTTTTGTAGGCCAAACTGAAGCACCGTTAATAGTTAAGCCATTTATAGCAACGATGACAAAATCGGAATTGTTTGCAGTAATGGTAGGTGGCTTAGCCACTGTAGCAGGCTCTGTAATGGCCGGTTACGTAATTATTGGCGTAGATCTTAAGTATCTTATTGCTGCGAGCTTTATGGCTGCACCAGGTGGTTTCTTAATGGCCAAGATGATTGTGCCAGAAACTGAAACGCCTAGAGATAACTTAGCTGATTTAGATTTAGATGACGAAGATAAACCTGTAAATGTAATTGATGCAGCTGCATCAGGTGCTGCAAACGGTATGCATTTAGCACTTAATGTAGGTGCAATGTTACTTGCTTTTGTAGCGCTAATTGCATTATTAAACGGTTTATTAGGCGGTATTGGCGGGTGGTTTGATTACCCAACATTAACGCTTCAAGAAATATTAGGTTATGTATTTGCTCCAGTTGCATGGTTACTAGGTGTGCCATGGGATGAAGCGATTATAGCCGGCAGCTTTATTGGTCAAAAGATAGTAGTAAACGAGTTTGTTGCTTACTTAGACTTTATAAATTATCGCGATACGTTAAGCGCGCACACACAAGCAATCGTTACTTTTGCTTTATGTGGGTTTGCTAACTTATCATCGATAGCCATTTTACTAGGTGGGTTAGGCGGTATGGCGCCTAGTCGGCGGAAGGATATCGCACGCTTAGGGCTCAGAGCAGTGTTAGCAGGATCTATGGCTAACCTTATGAGCGCAGCAATTGCTGGGTTTTTCCTCTCGCTAGCTTAGAAACTTATTGAGATGAACACCGGTGTTGCAAAACAAGAGGATAGCGCTTTAAGGGGTTAAAGCTCTATCTGACTTGAACGATACTTCACCAAGGGCCGCAAGGCCCTTTTATCGTTTTAGGCCTTAATTTTTAGCCTCAACTACTTCAAACCCCAAGCCACTTATCTATCTAGCCCCCTTTATAGTTATACATAACTCAAATAAACCAATATCTTAGTAACAAGTTCACATAAATAATTTTTGTGTTTTTCATATTTTCAGCCACACTTATTATTACTTAAGCTAACCGAATGACGATTCGCTATTGTGAAATATATTCTTTATTCTCTTTTTTTAATTTGCTCTGTGTATGTTCAAGCAAAGGAAGCCCTGCTTGTTGTTACAGAGTTAGCACCACCAAACCAAGTATTGATTAATGGCGAGGTAGCAGGTGAAGGTACTCAGTTTATTAGAGATATATTTGCTGAGGCTGATCTCACACCTAACATTCAAATGTATCCTTGGGCACGTGCTTATAAAATTGCAGATGAGTTAAAAAACACCTTTATATACAGCCTTGCACGCACTTTAGAGCGAGAAAATAAATTTTATTGGATTGGACCAGTTGGACGATTTGAGCTGGGCTTTATCGGCCTATCAGAGCGTGATGATCTTATTATAAATAATACTGAACAAGCAAAAGTGTATAAAATTGCAATGCAACGCAATGACTTTTCAACACAAACCCTCACGAAACTTGGATTTGAAGTTGTTTTAACCTCTGATATTCAAAAATCATACTCTTTACTATTAGCTAAAAAAGTAGATTTAATAGTAGACGATCCATTATATATGCAGCAGATGAGCGACTATTTAAAGCTTGAACCAGCACACTTAAAGTTTATTTATAAAATAGATGAGCTAACAATTGATGCTTATTTAGCTGCGAATAAAAAAACAGATATGCATTTAATAGAAGCACTGCAAGCTGCATTTTTAAAAATAAAGCAAAATAAAGGGCTGCCTTATGAAAGATAAATCATTGAAGGTAAGTATGCTTATAGGCGGCAAAATCATCTTTCATTTTTAACTTTTTATATTCTTTGTTAAATCGCTTTATGACACGCACAACTACTTACTTATTAAATGCGATGCAATTGCTAGCAAGCGCACAAAGATATAATTTTTACAGCCTTTCAGCACCTTCCCCACTTTATAGTCAAAGGTTCCAGCTGATGCATTATTGTCATTATGAGCCCAAAATTAGATCTATTTTTCTTTTTAAAAACAAATCCATATATTGTTTTCGCCTCCAAACATTAGTAAGTTTTTACCCGCTTTAAAACCAATTTAATTTACTATGATTCGTATATATCACCCCTTACAATTTTAAAGAAAACTGCTTTGCATCTTTTTGATTATTTATACTAATACCAATTCCAATAAATAGAGGTTCACGTTCGGTGTTTTCGCTATTGAAACAATGCCTAAGTGAGGGTCTTTATGAACTAAGTTATAAGCACCCTTCCAAAGAAGCAATTTAAACTCGCAGGTTATATCAATAGCTGTGCAAATATCTTTTACAATATCGAAAGTACTACTAACAAGCTGGTCTTTGTCGTTTTGAATTTGTTGTTTTGAATTTGTTGTTTTGAAATTATAAGGGAGAAATGTTCGGTATAAATTACAAGCTTAAACTCACTTGCATTAGCGCACGCAATGACTTAGAAGAATAGAAAAATAAATATTAGGAGGGGCTTAATAATAGCAATATCATTTAGTTAATTTACATTGATAATGGACGTTGCTTGGTTTGAGTCAAATTTCAGACACAAAAAAAGCGCCTTAAGCGCTTTTTTTTCATTTCACTTAAAAAGTAAAATTATACAGCTGTGATGTTATCAGCTTGTGGACCTTTTTGACCTTGTGAAAGAGTAAACTCTACACGTTGGCCTTCAGCTAAAGTTTTGAAACCTTCGCTTTTGATTGCTGAGAAATGTGCGAAAACGTCTGGGCCATTTTCTTGCTCGATGAAACCAAAACCTTTAGACTCGTTAAACCACTTAACTGTACCTGATACGATGTTAGACATTGTAATATCCTGAAATAAAAATAAAAATATGCTCATAAGAGCGGGTGTAGCAAAAAATGAGATGGTACTTTAAAAACTTCAGGACGGTACTACAAGTATTACTTATATCGAAATGGAGATTTATAGCTTACATGCTTTCTTTCTAGCTGCGGCCCACTATATAGAGTTTAAATAATATGTCAAGTACCTATCTATAATCAGAATGATAAACAACCAAAACAGCTATCATTGGTTATTAAAATTCAAATTCTAATGCGAGCCTAAAACTATGGTTTTTTTCTGATTGGCTTATCTCAGTGATGAAACCCGCTTCCCATTTTAATTGCTTTTGCCCATCAAAGCGCTGCAAACCTATAAAGCCAGGCCCTATACCAATAAAGTCTTCACCTAGGTAAACCTCTATAGAAGGCTGGAAAGCAGAGCGATATCGATAGCGATATTGTGCTCTAAACTCACTTTCCCATTCGTTTTTAATGTCTTGCCCCCACTCATAAACCAAAAAAGCATTTAGCGTAAGACTTGTTTTTCCAAATTCTTTTTCGATCACAAAACCCGAGGTTGCCTCATACACATCTTCGTTATGTTTTTTTTCAAGCTCAAATAACGCGCCCCAATCAGCCCATAATTTACCTTGTTCAATTAATTGCCAACGTAGCTCAAGCTCATAAGCTTCTAATCCAAAATCGCCGTTATCGTCTCGCTCACCAACTAAATAGCCTTCGAGTGCCATTGTATCGTTAATAGCACCGCCACCACCCAAACGCTGCGCTAGTATGTTGCCACTATCTGTTTGGTGCGACACTAATCGCCACTCAAATTCACGCTCAAAAGGCAAAACATAGGGGTGATATACCTTATCAACAACAATACCATCAGCCTTTGCTTGGATTGAGAATACCAACAAACAAAGAGCGGTAAAACTAAGCGCTAAATATAGGTTGAGTGCTTTCATACACGTTCCTTAGTTATTGAAGCCGGAATAACATAACAAAGTAATAAAAATAACACGCTGCTTGTACTATATATAAGTACACTCATTAAATCAGGAGTGGCCTCGTAACCAACAAGCGCACGCAGTACGCGCCCAAGTTCAGAATTTTCACTTAGCACATCACGTAAATCCCACACTGTTGATGTATTTGTAATTAAATCTATTTGGCTTGCCAAATCCAGTGCAACTAATAACTTAGCCGCGCTGTTAAAAGCAAGCAAAGTAAAAAGCGGGTACATACCAAAACGGTGCTTAATTGCATTCATTAAAAAGTACAGCAATACGCTAAAACTTAAACAAATTCCAACACCTAATAAAGTGCCAATAAATAAGCTTTGCCCTGCATCACTATTTTGCCAAAAACTGGTGAGGTAAATAATATAATGGCTTAAATAGAGCGTTATTGTGCTTATAACTGCGATATAAAATGCCGCTGACTTTTGCTTTAGTGCAAATACCAATACAGCAATAAATATAGTGATACATAGCCCTATTTGTGAGTACTCTAACCCTTGGTGTTCAAACCACTGGCTCACCCACGACGCACTTTGCATGTACAAAAACGACATTACCGCGCCTATTAATAAAGCAGAATATATTCGCAAAGAGCTCTGTTTTTTAACTACTTGTAGTAATACTAATAAAATAGCCACAGGTAGTAATTGGTTAAGGCTCATGACTAAACTAGTTATTAGCATGCTGCGCCCCTTCATCGCTAACTATAACAACGCCCCTTGCTGTATTTGGCGAAAACTCACCAAAAAACTCGTAATGCCCTTTACTTAGCGGTCCTATATAAATAATGCTTTTACGATTTGGGTAGAGTACTTTTTCTCTGTTTAGATCAAAGCTATCAAACTCTTCTGGTGTGCTGTCTTGGTTTTCTATCAATAGTTTTACTTTTTTATTTGCGGGAATAATTATTTGCGAGGGATAAAACAAATGATCTTTTAAAATAATAAGGTACTCTTTACTCGCCGCGTTAAACGACAAAAATAGCAAACAACAAAGACATTGAT
This sequence comes from Pseudoalteromonas sp. Z9A4, assembly GCF_011378845.1. Classification (NCBI taxonomy): domain Bacteria; kingdom Pseudomonadati; phylum Pseudomonadota; class Gammaproteobacteria; order Alteromonadales; family Pseudoalteromonadaceae; genus Pseudoalteromonas; species Pseudoalteromonas sp. Z9A4. Next base: position 70,511 of record NZ_WTLA01000011.1, on the reverse strand, counting down.
TGAATAAACGTTTAGTCACTTTTTACTCCTGTAAAAGTAACCTTAACGGTTAATCCACCTAAAGAGCTATTCGCTAAATGAATTTTTGCGTCATAAATAGCAATAATGTGTTGAACAATCGCCATACCTAAACCGGCACCTTGCTCGCCTGATGGATGTTGATCGCCACCTACGCGATAAAAGCGATTAAATATTCGGTCTTTTTGCTCTTCAGTCATCCCCGCACCAGAATCATCAATTTGCCAACTATAGTCATTATTACTTGATGCTAATTTAATTATAATTTGACCGTTACTAGGTGTGTATTTAATCGCATTACTGAGCAAGTTAGAGATAAGGGTCGTTAATGTAAACTCATCACCATTAATTACAAAATCATCGCCTTCGAGGCTAATCGTTTGGTTTTTTTCGTCTATTTTATCGTATTGCTCCGACACGGCTTGTTGGGTAATGGTTAGCAATGATTGCTCGCTAAACTGCTTCTGCCATTGCTCAGGCTGGGTGCGCCCTAAAATTAGCATTTGTTCAACAATATTACTTAAGCGGTTAATGCCCTGCGACATGGCTTGTAATTCTTGATGGTCTTGCAGATTACTTTGTTTATTAGCCAAATTATGTACATTAATTTTTAAGCTACTGAGCGGGGTACGTAATTCGTGAGCTGCATCTGAGGCAAAAAAGCGCTCTCGTAAGTAAGCGGTTTCTACGCGTTTAAATAAGTCGTTTAAACGATTAATAACCGGTTTAATTTCTTCGTCGGTTACTTGCCAGTTAATTGGCGTAAAGTCGTTAGCTTGGCGAGACGCCAACTGCTTAGATAATCGGGTAAGAGGGGCTAATGCGTATTTAACAAAAAAGCTAATAAAAATAGCAAGCAGAGGGACTGCCCATAGCATAGGTAACATTGCAGATAAAATAACGGCTTCAGCTAATTCAAAACGCTTTGCCATAGGTTCAGCAACAATGACTTTACGGGTGTTTTTACTCATCACAAATACCCGCATACGCTGCCCTGCTACATTGGCTGTTTGAAAGCCCTCGCTAAAACTAATTTGGTTATTCGTTAAACTCGATGAGCCACTAAGTAAATTATTATTTTGCCAAATTTGATACAACAACTGAGCGCTATTATTACTTACTTGTACTGCATTTGTGCTCAGTGTCAATGGTTGCTCAATTAAAACGCCAGCCACTATTTTAAGTTCATTATCAAGCAAGTTTTCACCGTGGTGCATGCTTTTTTGATAGCCTTTTACTAAAGCTAAAAAGCAAGTTAGCACCATCATTGAAAGTAAAATTAAGGTCAGACGTTTACGAATAGACATTTTCAACCTCGAAATATAAACACACTCTAACGCTTACCAACCACGTAGCCAATGCCACGTAAGGTTTTAATAAAATCGCTAGGGAATTTTTTACGAAGATGATGAATATGGACCTCTATGGCATTAGAGCCAACTTCTTCACCCCATTGGTAAAGTTTGTTTTCGAGTTGTTGTTTTGATTGCACCCTTCCCTGATTTTCCATCAGCGCTTTTAAAAGCATGTACTCTTTTCGCGGCAGTGTAAGTGATTGCCCACTTAGTGTAACTGTATGAGCAGATGTATCCATTACCACATCACCACAGCGTAATAAGCTTGATTGTGTTTGGTTAATGCGCCGACTTGCTACACGTAAACGGGCAAATAGCTCCGCGGGGTCAAACGGCTTTGCAAGGTAATCGTCAGCGCCCATGTCAAGCCCTTGGACTTTGTCATCAATACTGCCGCGAGCAGTTAAAATAACCACCGGTATTACTTTTTTTTGCGCTTTAATATGCTTTAAAACTTGCGAGCCATCGCCGTCAGGTAATCCTAAATCGAGAATAACAAGCTCAATTTCACCACTAGAAAGGCACTCTAAGGCATGCTTAACTGTGCCACTATGCTCTACACTGTAGCCCTCTTGACGCAAAGAGCGAATAAGCCCTTGCGCCACTAAATGATCATCCTCAACGAGTAATAAATGCATTATGTGTTTATCTTTTTAGTTTTTTATCTACTTTTACCAATAGCTGGCTTATTGCTTGTTGGCGATATTCATCTGCTTTTGCACGAGTATCACGAATGCCCGCAGCTTGTGCTACGAGTAGTCGTGCTTTAGCTTGTTTATAATCGCCTTCGTCATACAAATATTCACCGTATAAGTAATTAGTATCAATGCCTTCGAGATTAAAAGCGAGCGCTTGTTTAAATAATTTTTCAGCTTTGTCGTCATCACCAAAACCAATTGGCCAACCAGGTACTTTACTGTAAAGCGTTGCAAGGCTTGCGTAAGCTGAGCCATTTAATGCAGTGCCATCTATTGAGAGTGCATTTTCAAGTGACACTTTTGCCTCTTTTGCCAAACCAAGTGCACCCAAGCCCCCTTTTGCACCTGCAAAGCTAGCTAACACAATTCCATTCCAAATATGTGTTTGTGCTGAGCTTGGGTAGTTTTTAACAAATAACGCGCTTTGCTCACTTAGTTGCGTAAACGCGTCTATTTGCGCATCGTCTTCAAGTTCGTAGTTGGCAATTGCCCACTTTTGTTGAATTGAGGTTAAGTCTTGCGCTTCATCTGCCTGTACTGCGGTCGTAAATACAGCCGTTAATATTAAATATAATGCGAGTGTAAATTTATACATAATTTTGCCCTTGTATGTGTTTGTTAACTTAAAAAGCGTTTGATTTTAGGAAGTTGTTTTGCAATAGCGTTATCAACAACGCTTGGGAATGCGCCATTTATGCGTGCAAATAATTTTTCAGGAAAACCAATAAAGCGCCTTGTTTGGTTCGAACTTATAAGTGCTAATAACTCTTGAGCAACTAATTCTGGCGAGTCCATTTTATTACCGAGCTCTTTATTCATTGCCCGCGCTTTACTGCTATTAATAGAGGTATCTGTTGCTCTTGGTGCTAAATAGGTCACTTTAACGCCTGAACCATTCAACTCACGCGATAACGCTTCTGTAAAACCACGTAAACCAAATTTACTGGCGCAATAAAGTGTTTGAAACGGGTAACCAATACTGCCAAACGATGATCCCACGTTAACAATGGTGCCTTTGGTATATTGTAACTGCCCTAAAAATAGTTGGCATAATTTAATAGGTACCGACAAATTAGTAGTCAGCATATTATCTATTTGCTCATTACTTGTGTGCTCAAGGCTTTGCATCGTATTTACGCCAGCGTTATTAATAAGTAATTTAACGCCACCGAGTTGCTTGGCTTTTATGGCTAAGTTAATGCGTGTTGTATCGTCGGTTAAATCGCCAGTAAATGTTTCACTGTCTGGGCATTCACGGCTCAGTTTTTCAAGAGCTTGCGTATTACGCCCTACAAGCAGTAACGTCCACCCTTTTGCATATAGGGCTTTAGCAATTGCTTGCCCTATTCCGCCTGTTGCACCAGTTAGCACACATAAAGAGCTGCTCATGCCGATTTGCCTTGTGCACTTGCTTTAAAAAACGGTTCATCATCGAGTCCACGAAATATATCGCCGTATAAACGATAAAAGCGCTTTGCACCATGAAGTATGGCTTCTTGATCCGCCTCATCTGTTATTTGGTTCATTAGGTTTTCAAAAAACTTTACATGCTCTATATCAAGCGCGCCGTGAGAGGTTAAATAACTAAATGCTTTTTTAGGTAAGTCCACAGCATTTGCAATGTTTGAAGCTGCGCCATCAGCAAGCGCTATAGAAGTGCCTTCAAGCACATGCACCATGCCAAAAAAGCTCAACGGATTTTTACGTGCAATGGAGTCGTACGCATACGACACCATCATTTCGGTAGCGTATTGCGGCTGACTACACCGCACTATCTCTTTGTCAAAACCACAGGCTGCAATATCATTAAGTACCCACTCTTGATGACCAATCTCTTCTTCAATGTATTCTGCGATGGCTTCGCGCAGCCATTCTTGATTGTCGGTTAATCGTGCACCAACCGACATCATTAATGGCACTGTGTGTTTAACATGGTGATACGCTTGTGCTAAAAACGAGGCGTATTCTTCAAGTGATGCTTCGCCTTTAAAAACACGCTGGATAATAGGCGCTGCAAGCAGATAGTTTTGTTCTTGTTTAGTTTGCTCTTTAAGGGTGTTAAAAAAATCACTCATTAATTACTTCTCCAAGTCGGTAAAATTGCTCAAACACAGCATGGTACTGCTTACTTATGGCATCTCGTTTTGGACGATTATTTGTTGTTAATAATCCTTGTTGCACACTTAATGGGGCAGTTAAACGATGCCATTTTTGAATTCGTGCATAGTCGGGTAGTTGTTTATTAATTGCGTTAATGTATTGCGCTAACACTGGGTTACTTAGCTTTGTATCGGCGTAAATAATGGCACTCAGAAAAGGTTGCCCCTCACCAAATACAACCGCTTGTAAAATACCGCTTTGACTTAGTAATAGTGACTCAGGCCACTCGGCACTAATGTTGCGCCCCATACTGGTAATAATTAGGTTTTTTAATCGGCCTTTAATAAATAAGGTGTTTTGATGCTGATCGACCAGATCGCCGGTTGCATACCAGTGGTTTTTGTTGTGAGGTTGATGGTTTAAGTAACCTAAAAACAAATCGCCTTTTATAAAAAGCTGACCATTTTCAATTTTAGTTTGAATATGAGGTAACACAGAGCCGGCACTGTGGAGGTTATCGTTTGTGGGTGTATTTAAACTAACGACAGATGCCGCCTCAGAAAGCCCATAACCTTGGTACACTGGTAAGTTTAAGCTACGCGCTTTAACTATTAGCATTTCGCTGACAAGCGCACCACCCACAGCAAGAAACTGTAACGAACTAGGCGGTTGCCATCCATCTTCTGCAAAAGCAACTAAGCATGCTAATAGTTCTGGCACTAAAATAAGCGTATTTGGCTTAACTTTATCAATAGCAGCAATAAGTTGTGCGGGCTGTTTTAATGCTGTTCCAATAAAGCCTAATTCATTTAACGGCATTAAATGCACTGTACCGCCACTTTTTAAAGGCGCATATACACCGGCTATATTTTCAAGTAACACAGCAAGCGGCAATAAACATAAATGCACAGGCTTTTTAATATTAATTTTATCGCACAGAGATTGAGCTACCTGCATTTGGCTCTTTGCAGATAAACACACGCCTTTTGGTTGTCCAGTAGAGCCTGATGTAAACGTTACTTTTTGAGTTTCTGGAAAATAACTGACGGGTTTAGCTGCAACAATTTCGTAAATATATAATGTGTAACACTCAAATAAATTGATTGATGCGGTCGGCTCCCCAAATAAAGGGTTTAGCGTGTCGCTCATAAATACATTAGCGCCGCATTGCGCTAGTACATATTGAGTTTGTTGTTCACTAAAAAAGTGAGCAATTGGCACAGCCACTTTATTAGAAACCGCAGTAGCGGCATCAATAACAAGCCAAGCTGGCGTATTATCGAGCTTATAAGCGACACATTTGCCGTTAAAGCTTTGTAGTATTTTTACTACTTTTTGTATTTGCTGGTTAAACTCATCACCGTTAATTTCACGTGTTAGATCTTTATTATGGGCAATAATTAATGGCGATACTGAATGAGTATTATAGTAGTTCATACATTCACCAATGCGTTTACCAAAGAATTGATATTTGAGTGGTTTTGCTGCATCAAACTATAAAGCATTGGGGTATTTAATACTTGTTGGTGAGCTTGCTCTAGGCTCACAATGCATACTGTTGGTTGGTTGGCGTAATAGCTGCCCCACTTTAATGGGTTCTCAACTACAAAACTGCTCGCAAGTGCAATTTCGGTACACGTAACACCAAGTAAGCGCAATAAAGCACGCACTTTGTTGGTTGCACAAAACACTAAATGTTTTGCCCCCACACTTTGCAGAGCTTCGTTAACAATAATAAAATGTGCAAGTGTTGCTCTTCGATTTGTAGAGCAGAGATTACCAAGTTCAAAAATCTTATTGCGAGAAATGCTCTCATCTAAAAAATCTTCAACGGGTGATGCTAAATATTGCTCAATAAACAATGGCGAAGTTGCTTGCCTTAGCCCTAACGTGCACTTTCCTTGCTCGGTAACGTATTGGCAAAGTAGTGGCATAAAAGAGGTAAGCTTAGCGTTATACGCAACTAAAAAACCTTCTTTCACTGTGTTTTCGAGATTTTTTCGATGCACATCATTAATACGAGCACTAATAAATTGACTGTTATTTTGTGTTAAACCTAATGATGTAGAAGTGTGGGCTAATTGCATAAGCTCGCTCATTTAAACCTGTTTATATTTCAGGGTTTAAACTTAACGAGTGAAACTTAAAGAAAACTTAAGAAAATTAATTTAAATGAAAAAGCGTCTTAAGTGTTAAATCGCGAGGGCCTAGGCAAGCTAAATAGATCAGAATTCAACTAACTAACAAATTGCTATAACAAAACTTCTTTTTTAAATTAAACTTAGGTTAATTATTACCCTAGCAGCTTTGTATGCATCACGTTAGTATAGTGTTCTACTTAAGTTACATAACGATAATTACATGAGCATAAAAACAAACGCGTTAATTTACTTTTTAGCTTTTTGCAGCGGCTTTTGCATAATGGGCATTGAGCTTTTAGGTGGGAGAATTCTTGCCCCCTTTTTTGGCAGTAGCGTGCATATTTGGGGCAGTATAATTACTGTGTTTATGCTTAGTTTATCTTTTGGGTATTTACTTGGTGGTAAACTCAGCACTAAAAATGCATCCCTTACCAAATATGGTCTAATATTTTTAATTGCCAGCATTATGGTTGTGCCTATTACATTATTTTCGCAGCCTATAATGGAATTTATATTTACCCATATTGAAGATAGCCGCTACGGCTCACTCTTAGCGTCAACTGCTTTATTTTTTATACCTACCGTTATTTTAGGCATGATCTCGCCCTACTCTGTGCGCTTACTGGTAACAGATAGCGATAAAAGCGGCCAAGTGGCTGGGCGTTTATACTTTGTAAGTACGCTTGGCAGTGCCCTGGGTACTATAATTACCTCTTTTTACTTTGTACTCGCGTTTGACGTGAATACAATTATTAGCGCCTTTGCTTTAACACTTGGGGCACTGGGTTTAGTCGCGATTGTTATTAATACCTTGGTTAATAATAAGGGGCTTGCTCATGCTTAAATATTTGCTACTGCCATTAATTGTGTTTTCAGGTTCTGCGTTTAGTAAGGTTATTCATGAAGAACGCTCGCTTTATCGCAATATTATTGTTGAAGAAACAAGCGACTTACGTTGCCTTAAATTTAATACTAAAAGTAGCCAAACAAGCCAAAGTTGCATGTATAAAAGCAATCCCGACAAACTTGTTTTTAATTACACAAAATTGACGTTTGCGAGCCTTTTAGTAACCGACAACCCTAAAAGTGTACTTATTATAGGATTGGGTGGCGGTACACTTTCTAACGTTATTCATGAGCTATACCCCACTGCAAATATTCATAATGTTGAAATAGATCCTGCAGTAACTAAAGTTGCACGCGATTACTTTAACTTTATAGAAAACGACTTAGTGACATCAAGCGTGCAAGATGGCCGTATTTTTATAAAGCGCGCCGCTATTAAAAAGAAAAAGTACGATTGGATTATTTTGGATGCGTTTAACGGTGACTATATTCCGGAGCATTTGCTCACTAAAGAGTTTTTTGAAGAAGTACAAAGCGTATTAGCCGATGGTGGCGTTATTGCCGCAAATACGTTTTCAAGTAGTAAACTTTATGAGCATGAGTCGGCAACTTACCACGCTGTATTTGGCGACTTTATAAATGTAAGCCGCGAAAATCGCAGCAACCGTATTATTTTAGCGGGACTTAAATCAATACCGAGCGAAGCGCAAATTAACACGCGTGTTAATGCTCTCGCCCCTAAATTAGTAAAATACGGTGTAGATATAAAAGCGATTAGCCAACTTATGCACTTTACTAAAGACGGCCAAGATTGGCCTGCAGATACAAAAGTACTTACCGATCAATACTCCCCAGCTAATTTACTTAACTTTTAAAACTCCCTAAACCTCACCATTTTTTTACAGGTGAGGTTTAGCAAATATTTTGCCACTTCTCGCACTTACGCATATTTACTTAGCTTGCTAAGTAATGATAAAATAGTTAGCTTGCTAACTATGTTGGGATGGCTATGCCTACACAAAAACCTTTTCACGAGACGCTCGATTTAACCGTTATCGGTAATATGGGCCGAGTTCATCGCTTATGCCGCGAAGCAGTAACCATTGCTGTTGAGCCTTTGGGGCTTACTCAGTCGCGCTGGACTGCACTAATGCATATAAATATGCGTGGTGAGGGACTAACACAACTTGAACTTGCTAATAGCTTAGGGATAGAAATGCCTTCACTGACTCGCACGCTTAAGCAATTAGAGGAGCAATCGTTAATCGTTCGCCGTGTAGACAAACATGATAAGCGCAGTAAAAGACTCTATTTTACTGAACAAAGTGATGCCATTTTACATTCATTGCAAGAGACCATTTCCGATATAAAAAATCAGTTATACAGCGGTTTATCTGTTGAGCAGCTAGATGCCATTGCATTTGGTTTGATCAAAATAGAGCAAAACGCCCTTAAATGTATTTAAGTTAATAAGTAAGGCTAAAAATGACACCGGATCAAAAGTTTGCACGCTATGTAAGGTTTTCTCTCATAGGATTTATCTTAGTATTTATTTACTATTTAGTGGCCGATATGGTTTTACCTGTGACACCACAGGCACGTGTATACCACCCTGTTGTGCAAATATCACCGCAAATTAGTGGCCGAGTCACTAGTGTGCAAGTTAATAATAACCAACCAGTTAAAGCGGGCGATATATTATTTAGTATCGATGAAGGCCCATATAATTTAGCCAAAGAGCAAGCTCAACTCGCGCTTGATGATGCCAAATTACAAAATAAGCGTCTTGATACCAATGTTAAAGCCCTTGAAGCACAAATTAGTGCTGCAAATGCTAAGCAGCATGAGCAAAAGCTATTAAAAAGCAGAGGCGAAAAACTCTATACTCAAAAGTCTATATCGGAGCAAGAGCTTGAAAGCATTCGTGCTAACTTTGAAGCCAGTAAAGCAAATGTTGCGGCTCTAGAAGCGCAGTTAGCTGAAGCAGTTTTAGCTAGAGGTGACTCAGGTAATAAAAACTTAGCTATGCGTCATGCTGCTAACCAGTTAGCGCTGGCTGAGTTAAATTTATCCTACACGCAAGTACGTGCACTAAGTGACGGCGTAGTTGCTAACTTACAGTTATTAGACGGCGCGTATGCTGTTGCAGGTAGCCCATTATTAGCTATTGTCGCTAAAAAAGCCGATTTAGTTGCCGACTTTAGAGAAAAGTCACTCTCAAATATGAAGCAAGGCACTCAAGCGCGCGTAGTATTTGATAGCCGCCCAGGTGAAGTTTACGACGCAATACTAGAAACATTTGAAGCAGGTGTTAGCAACGGTCAACTTAGTGCAAATGGTTTACTAAGTACAACAGAAACCAGCAATCGTTGGGTACGCGATGCACAGCGTCAACGCATTCATTTAAAGCTCGTAAATCATCAAGACTTAATAGCAAACATGCCGAGCGGGTCACGTGCAACAGTACAATTATTACCAGAATCGACAATTGGGCAATGGTTTGGCTCTGCACAAATTAGGTTTATTAGCTGGTTACACTACATTTATTAATGGAGACTTTATGACTCAAATTGTTAGCCAAGGCCCACAATTAGACTCTAATGGCCTTCGCCAAGCACTACGCATTGCAGGTGGATGCACCCTTGGCTTTACTATTAGTAAATTAATGAACTGGCCAAATGGTATATTTTTTACCGTTTATCCTATGTTGATATTGGGCATGGTACCTACGTTAAGTCGTGGGCTTATAAATCAATTTATAGCATCTGCTGCATTTAGCGCGCTTATAGTGCTGATAATGCAGGGATTGTTTTCTCACTTACCAGTCGTTATGACATTATTAGTGTTTGGTGTTTTTTGCTTTTTATTTTACCAAATGAGTAGCGGTAGTGCCTTTTTATTTGGCGCTTTAGGCGTGATAAGCCTTTCTATTCAGCTACATTTTTCGAGCTATGTTGATGAAGAAAGTAGTATTTATCCGTTAATTTTAACTAATGGTTTGGCTATATTTTTAACCGTTGTTATTGGAGCATTAATGCATGGCCTATTTCCTGATGTAACCGCAAGGCCCGGGCGAGTAATGCCAGCTAAAGCAAAAGAAAGTATTCGCCATGAGGTATTGTTATGCTCAACCGTGGCTACGCTCTCTTTTGTGGTTTTTCAGGTTCTTGATTTACAAGACTCAATATCTGCGCAGGCAGCTTCTGTGCTTATTTTGTTTTCATTATGCTGGAAAGCCGCAGGTATGGCTGGTTGGCAGCGAGCAATTGGAACGCTTATAGGGTGTAATGCAGCGTTACTATCGCAACTATTTTTGTATAGTCACTCTGATTTTTTACTTTTTCCGATGGCTATTTTATGGATACTTTCGTTTCTTTTTGCGCGTTTTCATATTTTAGGCGGAGGCATACCTGGTATTGGTTTTGGTGTGTTGACTACGTTTGGTATTTTATTTGGGAACTCACTCGGACCAGGCCAAGATCTTGTTTATAGCGCAATGTACCGGTTTAGCTCGGTATCGGTGGCTATAATATTAAGTCTGTGCGTTGTGTATATTATGCACCATATACTTAATCGGTTTAGTGTAACTCGCCATCATACTTTTGATTAGGTAAATCTTGTTTTATAAAACTAAAGGCTGCAATTGCAGCCTTTTTTATAAGCTTAGTTAAGTTATTTTAATGATATAAATAAACTATAATTTTGTTTTAAATACTCACCAACGGCTCTTTGTACACAATAAAGCTTTTAGTCTTTTTGGGTGATAAGAATAGTAAGCACACCCCCTATAATTCCCCAAAAAGCAGACCCCACTGATAGCAATGTTAAGTTAGATGCTGTTACTAAAAAAGTAACAATTGCGGCCTCCGTATATTTAATACTACTAAGGGCTTGCTGCAAACTATTAGCAATAGTGCCAAATAGCGCAATGCCCGCCAAAGCTAAAATAAGTGCCTGCGGTAAACTTGCTACCAACCCAACCAATGTAGCCGCGCACAGCGCCATTAAAATATAAAATACGCCCGCCGCTATACTCGCCCAATAACGTTTATCATGATTTTCATCCGCTTCATCACTCATACAAATAGCAGCGGTAATAGCGGCTAAATTAATAGAGTAGGCTCCAAACGGGGCACTAAGCATATTTACAAAACCAGTCACATTAAGAGATGCAGATATAGGCGCTTTATATTTGTGCGCTTTTAAAACAGCAATGCCCGGTAAATTTTGCGAGGTCATGGTAACTATATAAAGTGGTAAACCTATGCTAATGCATGCTTGCAAGTGAAAAACGGGTTCAATATAAGCAAATTCGCTCATTTTCCAGTGCAGTGCGCTGGTATCAATATGGCCCATTTGCCAAGCGAGTAGTACACCTATAATAAGCACGCTTAACATAGCAAAGCGGGCAAAAAAGCGTTTACCAATAAAGTACATAACGACCATTAAGCCAATTACTAAAGGCATGTCGTTCATAAAATTAAACACATCGATACCAAAGGTAACAAGCACGCCGGCCAACATGGCGCATGCAAGCTCACTTGGAATACGGTTCATTATTTTTTCAAACCAGCCCGTCACCCCCGACAAAAAAACGAGCAATGCACTGAGCATAAACGCGCCAATAGCCTCGTTTAAGTTATACCCTTGTGCACTTGAAATCAGTAATGCAGCCCCCGTGGTAGACCACGCAATTAAAACAGGCACTTTGTAATAGTACGACAAACCTATTGACGTTGTGCCCATCACTAAACCAAGCATTAAAATCCAACTAGCTACTAAATCGGGCGTGCCTCCAAGGGTTATCACCACCTGATAAATCAATGCAATAGAACTCGAAAAACCAATAATTACAGCCACAAGTCCTGCTGTAATTCGGTTAAGCAACTGATCAGACACCTTCATAAATCCCTCGTAATGCCATTTATGCAGCACACAACATACGTGCCCGATAAATGCATTGCAATTAGCGATTAGTTTACAAAGAGTGAAAAAAATTCACTTTTTATTTTTCATTGTAATTAACGTCAAAAAGTCACTTTTAACCATTGTATTTAACTAAACAAACAAGTACCCACAAACGCGCCAAAGGCCGCATAAACCCTACAAAAAACCAATACTAAAAAGAGTGAAAAACATACCAAAAATAAATATCCTTATATTTTATAAGGAATTATGAAATTTAGAATTAATTCTTTTCGGTTACATTTATTATCTTGATCTAATCCATTTAATAATATAAAACGTAACAAACAGTTAACCAAAAACACTAAAAGAGAAACAAATGAAGAGATCTGTCGTCTTACTAATTGCTATACCATTATCGGCATTTGCAGTTTATGGGCTATTTTTTAATGCAGATGAAACGGGCGAACCTATCGCGCCTGTTGCTATTGATTTTGTTCCTATTGATTTACAAAAAACGCGCAATACACATCCCCCTGCACCTATTGATATGAGTAAAGATCCAATTACAGTTAAACCTATTGTTGCCCCTGACAACAGCTTACCGTTTGAAGAATTTGATGCCGTAAATCGCCAATCCGACAAAGCAAAGCAAGTGCTTATAAACGCAAAAGTTTTACCTACCGACTTACATAACGAAGCCTACATTGAGTTTGATTTAAATTCTTTACAGGCTTTAGAAACTGGCGAAAATTTTGATTTAGCTATTCCGCAAACAGCCGAAACATTCACCGCAGAAGTGACTAATGTGGTTGAGTCTGAAAATGGCGATAAGAGCATATTTGGCAAAATAGTGGGTGTTGATGGCCGCATGCATAATACCGTTTTAACGGTAGGTAAAGATGCCGTGTATGGTCAATTTACTGCGCCTTCTGGCAATTATGTATTCGAAAGTAAAGGTAAGTACGGATGGATTGCAGCAAAACGCGATTTATATAAAAGCCACATAGAGCATGATGTAACCGCACCAAAACCCAAATCAGATAAAAGCATCGATATATTTGCACCAAAAATTGATGGCTAACCAATAATCAAAATATAAAAAACAACTAAAGCCGCACTATAGGGCAGCTTTAGTGTGTCTGCTTTTTATGAGCTCAACCAAGTTAAAAACAAGTTCCAACCACAACAAGAGTAAGGAAATACAATAATGAAAAAAGTAATCACAACAACCGCACTGGCTGCGGCATTATGTGCAGCAAGTGTTGCACAAGCAGAAACAATCGATATCGGTATTTTATATACCGACCAATCAGCTGCTGCAACTAGCAATATTGACACTAAAATAAATCAACTAATTGCTTTTAGTAATCAGGTATATAGCCAAAATGGCGTTGATATAACACTACGCTTAGCTGGCAAACAAAACTTAGGTGACTACGCAGTAACGCCGTCCGAGGATTGGTTAGATTCGGTTACAAATAGCAGCTACGTAGATGGTTTACGCAGCGATTGGAAAGCCGACATGATTGCCGTATTAGGTACTGGCCAAAGTGCTGGCAATGGGCTTATTTCATGTGGTTTAGCATGGGTTGGCCAAGGCACTAATGGAAATCTATACAGCTCAATGAGCAGCCGTATGTACTCAATCACTGCAATTGATTGTGGTGCAACTACATTTGTACACGAACTTGGTCATAACCAAGGTTTAGCGCACTCACGCAAACAAGGTGACACATCTGGCGGTGTATATGTAGATGGCATGGGTCATGGCGTACAAAACGAGTTTGCAAGTATAATGGCTTACCCGCACGTTTACGGTAGCGCAACTCAGTACGATTACTTCTCTAACCCTGGCTGGAGCGTAAATGGTATTGCATTTGGTATTACAAACCAAGCGTATGCAATTCGCACAGTTACTGCTACAAAAACAAGTATTGCTAACTTCAAATAAGCTGCCCAATAAAAAAGTGGACTAAATAGCCCACTTTAAAGTTTTAACATGTTCTTCCCTTAAGAGCGCCTCGGCGCTCTTTTTTGTAACATTAACAAAAATTAATGTTCTGTCCACCTTATTGATATACATGGTTAAGTACACTTACTCCATCAGCAATAGTTATTATCTAGGAGTTCCCCATGACCAACCAATCAATTAAAAATACAGTAAAACTAATCTCATTAAGTGCTATTACACTTGCGTTAAGCGCATGTGGCAGTAGTTCGTCAAATAACGATAACAATAAGCAAATAACTTCAGCTAACTTACCGAGTGTGATCATTGGACAAGTAACAGGTGTAACGTCGGATTCAATTACTGTAAACGATCACACTATTGCGGCAAGTTCGGCTGAGATAGAAATAGATGGCAATAACGCAACTCTTGCTAACATTAAACAAGGCATGATGGTAGAAGTAGAAACAAATGGTACAAGCGCGACCGAAATAGATTATGACCCTGTATTTAAGGGCCCTATTAATATACAAAATGACCAGGTGAGTATTGCAGGTGTGACGCTTAGTAACTTAAACAGCAGCGACTTTAGTCAAGGGCAATTATTTGAAATAAGTGGCTACAGTCATTCGTTAAACTCACTAACGGTTACCTACCAAGCTCCTATTACTAACAGCCAATCAGAGCTTGAAGTGCAAGGCAGTATTACCAATTTAAACCAGCAGTTGCGCACATTTAATTTAGGTGATTTAGTTATTAACTACCAACAAGCTGATATAGACGGCACACTAAGTAATGGTCAGCTTGTTGAGGTTGAAGGTTTTTATAATAATGCAATATTTACCGCAATCGAGGTTGATGCAGAGCAAAGCCTTAGTTTTATCGATAATATAGACACCGAGCTTGAAGGCGTAATCACCTTTGTAAATAACAATATGAGCTTAATAACATTAAACTCGCAGTGGCAAGTTAGCATTAATGATCAAACTCAATTTGAAGATGGCACCACCGCTAATCTTGTTGTTGGTCAAGTTATTGAGGTAGATGGTGTATGGCAGCAAGCCGATAATAAATTACTTGCTCAAGAAATAGAATTTGAATCAATAAACATCAAACCAAATACAACCAACCAGCAGTTTTCGGTAGCCGGCGTTGTTAGTTACGAGCAAAATATGGCGACAATAAATGGCATTGAATTTACATTTAATAGCCAAACTGTATTTGAGGATGGATTATCGGTTAATACTCTAGATGGGCAGTGGGTTGAGCTTGAAGGCAGTTATAACAATGAGCAAAACACCGTAAGCGAAGTTGAACTAGAGGACGATACAAGTGAGATTAACTTAACCGGTTTAGTGTCGGCAAATCAAAATCAGCAAGCAACGCTTTGGGGCTATATAAGTGAAGATAACTCATTAACGCAATATTTAAATCAAACTGTAGAATTAGAATGCCAATGGGTTGCAAGCAACCAAGTAAGAGCATGCGTTTTAGATGACTAGTAGTAATATAAAGCGCTGATATAAAGAATAAATCATACGACTAAATAAATGTGTTTAGCTCTCTTATTTGGTAGGCTAAACACATTAAAACAAGAGCATACTTACATGAAACATATTTTTTTGAGCGCCTTATTTTTTTGCAGCGGGTTGTGCCATGCAAGCAGTTCTGCAATTTTTGACAAACTTAATAATGCAAACGAGCCATCACCACAAAGTATTTTAAAAAATATAGAAGCCGAATACCTAAATACAGCCGTTATTGTAGAGTTTGAGCTAGAGTTCGAAAAAGGACAAACCACCTACGAGGTAACACTTTTTGAGCAAAAAAATAATCGCTTTATTGAATTGCTAGTTGATGTAAAAGGTAAACTAATTGAGCTTGAATATGCCCCGCCAGAACTTGATGAAGACGACGAAGTTGCAGCCGCTAAATTAATGCGTAAAAAAAATTACCGCATGTATCAACTTGTCCAGTCGTTAGATTCAACACAAACACAATACTTAATAGAAGCTCAGCTTGAGCAAGATATGGGCGTAACTTACATGGTTGCCACGTTTGTATCGTTAAAAGGGCGTCATAAAAAAGCCATTGACCTCGCAACAGGTAAAAACCTACCACTACTGCGTTGGGGCAATTAATGAAATTACTTTTGGTTGAAGACGACAAACAAAACCGCGAGTTTTTATACAAAGCCTTTAGCGAGCTAGGCTACACCGTAGATACCGCACAAGACGGTCAACAAGCATTATTAATTGCCACATGCGAAGAACACGACGCAATTGTGCTAGACCGAATGCTACCAAAGTTAGATGGTTTGCAAGTACTTGCTGCACTTAGAGCAACAGGTAAGACAACACCTGTGCTAATACTCTCGGCGTTAGATAAAGTAGACGACCGAGTTGCAGGCTTGAAAGCAGGTGGCGATGACTACCTTATAAAGCCCTTTGCGTTTTCGGAACTGGCTATTCGTGTAGAGAACATAATTAAGCGCCCTTTTCATAACCAACCACCGCAAACCGCATTAAGTTTAGCAAACCTAAACCTCGATTTTCGTCATCATAAAGCAGACGTAGCTGGGCAAACACTTAACTTACAACCTAAAGAATTTAAACTTTTACATTTTTTACTCGATCATAAAAATAAACTTGTTACGCGCACTTTGTTGTTTGAGTCGGTATGGGAATATAATTTTGATCCTGGCACAAATGTAATAGATGTACACATAGCAAGGTTACGTAAAAAGCTATCATTGCTTGGTGCAAAAGTACAAATAGAAACAATACGAGGCGTTGGCTACCGATTACAAGTAGAGCAAAATAATGATTGTTAACTCCAACCTTTGGCAACAATTTAACCCGCGTTTTAGTTCTGTATGGCGACTTACACTCGCGTTTGCCACCATTACATCGGTTGTTTTAGTGCTATGCGTTGTGCTTATATATCAGCTGTTATTGGGCGAGCAAACACGCCAAGTAGAAAGGCGCTTAAACGCCGAGCAAGTTCGTATTGAAGGGCTTGCTAATGAATTTGATAAAACGTCTTTTTTTCAGCAACTAGCGGTATTTCGCAATGAGGGCGAAATTTTAATATTTTGGCAAAGTGATGACGAGCAATTCCAGCAATTAAGCTTTTTACCCAACGACATTCCAAAGTTGCCAAACACCCTTGAGTTTCCTGTGCTCGACACCCAACGTGGGCAAATTAGGCTACTTACCACCGGTATTGTAAACACCAAACATGGTAATATTGTTATTGCCACAGCCACCGAGCATTTAAGCCGCTTAATTACTGAATTTAAAACCATTGCAACCTGGGCTTGTTTAGTCAGCTTGTTACTTACCTGTGTGTTTGGCTATATTTTTGCGCGCAGGCATTTAAGGCGTGTAAATTATTTTAATAACGTAGTAGAACAAGTTCAAAAAGGCGATTTATCGGCGCGTGTAGTTCACAAACAACAAGGTGATGAGTTTGTAAAACTAGCCAAACATATTAATACCATGCTCGACACCATCGAAGAAAACTTTGCCTTAGTGCAAGGCATTACCGATAACATAGCGCACGATTTAAAAACCCCACTTACTCGATTGCGCTTACAACTAGAGCGCCAAGCAGTGCAACAACCAGAGCTTGGGCTTGAAATAGAACAGCTTGATACCGTATTACATACCTTTGATGCCATGCTTAAATTGACTCGCCTTGAGTACGGGCAATTTCCGTTAAAGTTAGAACCTATAAACTGCCAAACACTTATTAATGACTTAATAGACATATTAGAGCCCAGTGCACAGCAAAATCAGCAACATATAAACGTAATTAATCAGGGGGAGTTAGTACTTCAAGGCGATAAAAACTTACTTTTTCAGGCTTTATTTAACCTATCCGAGAATGCTATTAAATACGCAGGTAATGGAGCAACTATACACATTACGCTTACCAGCAATCATATAAATATTAGCGATAATGGCAAAGGCGTCGAGCCCACACAATTATCACAACTCACTAAGCGTTTTTATAGGGGCGACCCCGCAAGGAAAAAAGAAGGGTTTGGATTAGGTTTAGCCACCGTAAAAGCAATATGCGAGCGCCACCAACTTGTGCTTACTTTAACAAGTGACGAACGCGGCTTTACCAGCACTATAAGTGTAAGTAACTAGTAAGGAGAACTAGTAAGGAGAACTAGCACTGTTAACTAGCGCGGAAACTAATACAGGTAATGAGTATAAATATCTCTCCAGTTAAACATAAAAAAAGCGGCTATTAGCCGCTTTAAATATCACAAAACCGATCGGCTTAATGCACAACGATTTTTTGCTTAATTGCTGGCATTAATGTTTTACCATTGCCATCTACTTTGTTTAACAATTTAAGTCCCATCACTTTTGCAAGTACTGGGTAAATATCAAGGTTATTTACTTCTTTAAGGCTTACACCTTGTTTAAATGCAGGGCCTACAGCAATAAATGATGCCGCCATATCCTCGGTATATGCATAACCGTGAGTCCCTAAATAGGTTGGTTTTTTACCATTGGTAAATACCGCTGGCGCTGTAGTTTGCACCACAATATCGCCTACGCGAGTGCCTTTATTGTAATGATACGCTGCTAATTGCTCGTCAGTTAATACTGTATAACGACCGTTTGATGCATCTCGTAGACGTGCCTTGTAACCTTCAATATCAGGGTTTTCAGTATCAGGCTGAGTATAAATAAGTAAACGTGGGCCAGTATTTTTAACTAAAAAGTTTTCATCTTGAGGCAGTGTGGTTACATCAATGCTTTTATCTGGATCTATACTCGTCATACCATGATCCGACACAATAACTAAGTTTACCTCTTGCTCTAATTTACTTAAGCGAGTTTGTAATTGCCCCATTAATTCATCAAGCTGTTTAACTGCATCACCCGTTTGTGGTGCGTCTGGCCCAAATTCATGGCCCATGCTGTCAACTAGCGAAAAGTAACTCGCAATAAAACGTGGGCGCTGTGCTTTTGGTAAACTTAACCACTGAATAATTTGATCAACACGGCTTTGGTAATCGCTGTATTTAGAATAGTGATAAAAGTAATCTGGTGTCATGCCGTTAAATAATGCATCTGACTCAGGCCAAAAATAAGTAGCCGATTTAAGTCCCTGCATTTTGGCTAAATTCCAAAGCGGAATACCCTTTACCCATGTGCTATCGCCCAATGCTTTGCCCATGCTGTAACAGTCGTTTTTACGCGCTTTATCACAAAAGCTATTATCAACAATGCCATGGTTTACTGGCAGTAAGCCCGTAATAATAGAAATATGGTTAGGAAACGTTTTAGTTGGATAAACAGGTATTAGTTTTTGTGCGCGAACACCGCGCTCGGCCATTGCTTTTAAATTTGGCGCGCCGTGTTTTTCAATATAATCCCAACGCAGGCCATCAATTGATACAAGCACCACAGTTTGCTCTTTTGCAGCAAATGCGCTGTTCATTCCTAACATTAGGCAAATTGATACTGCCTTTAAAATCCACTGTTTCATTATAAACACCTATAAATGCACAACAATTACTCAAAAAATTATTTTAAAGCAAGTTGTTACTTTATGATACAAACTGATAGATTGGGGCTTATTTATCTAACGTTAAATAACGCATAAATTAAATCGTCCCCAGATTAAAACCTTTAATTTTAAAAGAACAACACGCCATGAGTATTTAGCAATATCATCTTTTCCCTTTCATAATCATTGCGCTTTTAGCTCAATAGAAAGAGTTTGTTCACCCGCATCAATTTGATGCCAACGGCGATACGTTTTATAACCCGTAGCTGAGATTTGAATATCATAGCGACTCGCTCTAAGTATCATACCCGAACGATATTTAGGCCCAATGTTCATAATGCGTATGTTCGCATTTGGCACATTTGTGGTAATTGTTAACTTGGTTTTTTGTTCAACCATATATTGCCTATTTTGCTGCTGTTCAGCATCAAGTGAGGTATCGCTATGGCGTAAAATATCAACGTTAGCTAACGCATTGCTCAATGGGGAAAAATGCTGATAAATTTTTAACTTATCTTCAAATGCGAGCCCTAAAGGGTGCAGCACTGGTTGAGCATGCAAAGTCCAACGAATTGCGTAACTAAATACAGGGTTGCTCGACTCCTCTACTTTAGTTAAAAAGTAATTAACTGGGCTCTGCTCATCTTTTGTAAAAGTATTGCTTATAAATATCACCGGTAAAATTAAAATTAATAACGGCATTATCAGTTTTTGTAACATCGTAATCGGGTGTTTTTTATCTGTATTTTTAGGTGGAGCAATAAGGCGCCACAATTTAAGTGGTAGCTTGCTAAAAGTTAAACAGATTAAAAATAACGACAACGACATAGAAATAGGCGGAATAATAACCGAGCGCAGCGCTTGCTTACCATATTGAGCATACTCACCACCATCTACAAACTTGCCCTTTGAACTGTTAAGCATTGCTAAATATTTATCGGTACGCTTTTCGATATTTGGATCGAGCACCTTTTCTTTGAAGCTTTTTTTATTCCAATCAGCGCGTATGTTTTTTACATATAAGTCACCCATACGGTCTGAAATTTTGGCTTGTATTTGTGGGTTTAACTGAAACGCTACCCACGACAAATTTGGTGATAAGCTTAAATTGTGCTTTGCCATCTCACTATTCCATTGTCGGTTAGCCTCTGCTTTTACTTTATTGGCAACTGCTTGGGCAAACTCAGGTCGGTCGTTAATCTTCCAATTATTATTAAGTCTTAATCCCTTTGCTAAAAAGTGTGCTCGCAGCTTTTTAGCTGTTGTGTCATGACCTCGAAAAGCGAATGAGCTATTAATATTAAACTCGTAATCCGTTTCGTTAACAAACATCTGTGTAAATTTAGGGTGCTTTAAAAATAGCATCTGGTAATGATCGGGATCGTCAGTGTACTTATAACGTTTGTTTTTTATGCCACCATCGCCTCCGCTTGCAAGGCTAACGGCCTGTAATGCAGTATAAAAACCACCGGTAAGCACTCCCATCAAAATACTGCTAGTTGCGTTTTCTGCCGCCGAAATATCTTCTACAATTAACCAATAATCGGGGGGAATATAGCCAATTCCTGCTTTTAAAATATCACTACGATAATTTGCGCCAGCTCTTTCGTAACACTTACTAAGGCGATCTTTTTGGCTGCTTTTTTTATATCGGTCTGAACACTTAGCTATTTTTTCATGGTAATTATAGATTTTAGGACCATATTTTTGTGCCCTTGCAGACGCTTTAGCAATATGTGCTTTTTGTGCTTGCTGGTACTTTTCCCAACCTTCATTTACTTGCTGCTCAATTTGTTGCCAATAGCCTTGTTCGCGCTGATCAATTCCGGCTAACGTTTGGTTATATTTTTTACTCCCATTGGCATACATTTTATATTGACCAACTAACTCATTATAAAGTTGACTGTACTGCGTGTAATGTTGGTCAAAATCTTGGTAAGCCTTTTTTTGAACAAAAGAAGCTATAATTTTGCGTTTATCTTGTTCTAGATTGTCAGATAAAGCCGCGTCGCTGTATAACAACCCACCAAACAATGCCAAAAAGGTTAGGTTTTCTGAGCTATGTAACTCATCAGCTTTGTAATCAAGTCCATTAATTTTAATTGAATTAATAGCTAAAGCGTCTCTAAGCGCCGCACTATAAACTGCAAACTGGCGTTGCTCTGCCGAAGAGGGCTCTATTAATGTTTTTTCTATTACATACTTTTGACCATAAAACACCACCGGCCATACTAAGCATATTAAGGCTATTAGCGAAATAATGCCTCGCCCTACTTTAGCCACCATCGCCTTTGGTAAAAAGTCAGCCAATAGCAATGCAACTCCAACTCCCGATACAGCGCGCCCGTATATTTCTAGGTGCTCTAAATCCTCTGCTGAGGGAGAACCCTGCCCGACTAAAGACACTAACTGGGCATTAAAAATAGCCTCTGGTAATAAATACAAGGTAGCTAATAGCAGCATTAAAAAATGCCACCATGATGGTTTAGTGGTTACTTTCATTATGAGTCGTCTTATTGTTATTTTTTACGAAGTTCAAGTTCAACTACAGGGTCAGTTTTTTACGAAGTTCAAGTTCAACTACAGGGTCAGTCTCAAGACTAAACTCTTCATCAGCCTCTCGTTTACCTATTTCAAGGTTTGGCGCATTTGAAATGTGTAACGCTTTTTTTGTATGCGAAACCGGTGTAAGCGACTTTAAATGCCCACCTGTGGAAGGGTACAACTGATTCTGTTGATAAGTAGATAACTCATCTAAACGCGTTAAATCTAAATCATCGGGCATACTTGCTATACGCTTAGCAAAAGCGTTATTACCTTGGTATGGTTTAACCGCTGGCAAGCCAAACACAGAACAAAAGCCATATACCGTGTCATCTATTATTACAGAATTAGGGCGTAACATACTTGATTGCGCTAATAAGCTGCGTTCGTGGTAGTCGTGCCCATTAATAGAATAAGTGGCAATATTAATTCCACGCGCCTTGGCTCTGGGCAATAATTGGGCTGCACTTTGTTTATAATGACGAATATCTAACACGTAGCCAAAATTGCGTTTTAACTTTTTAGTTAACGTATCTAACTTTAGCGGTCTATCAAAACGTGTTTCGCGATGACGACGATTACCATACGACTGTATACTTTCTAATTGCTCTTTATTGCGCTCATAAATAGGATCGCTCCCTGCCCCGCGCTTTAAATCGGCAGCCAGCTTATTCATAGACACCTTTGAAGGAGATTGAATAAACATCATATACACATCGGGATTTATTTCACGTAGGCGCGTTAAATTACGCATTTCTAAGCTGCTAAAAAAATAATTGTTTGCCCCAACATATTTATACGCCATGTAGTCGAGCATTTTTAAATCATCGACAGATGCCCGCGATTTAATTTCAATATTTAGCTTTTGATGCGATTTACGATAACGCGAAAACGTACTCGCCAACGCTTTAAAAGACGGTGGCATATCTGCGGTTAACAACCCCGTGTTTTGATCGCGATGACGTAAAGCCCCCCATTCTTTAGTGTAACGAATCGACTCTATTTTACGCCGTTTGTTATCAACAGTACCGGTTTCTCGCCCTGTGTGAGCATCATGATGCACAACCCACACATCGTCACGGGTAATGCGTACGTCAATTTCTATCACATCAAAATTATTATCGAGAGAATCAATAACCGCCTTGAGTGAGTTTTCAGGAAAGCGAATAGCCCCCCGATGACTTTGTAAATTAAACTCACTGCATTGACGCGCATTTAAATAATTAATATTACCTAATTGAGTTTGATAAAAGCCACGAGCAGCCAGTGCATCAGCTCGCGCACTAAGTTCTTGCTGCGCTGCAACAGATAGATTATTGTTTAAAGTATTTTCAGGTGTGCTATTACACGCTGATAATGCGCAGGTTAAAATACAGACTGATAATATATAAAAATGGGATAGTGGACGCATCATGCTTATTAAGCCAAACGGCTTTAACTCCCTGAAAAAGAAATGATTTCAATAGTCCCTTAAGGCTATATGAATATGCGGTTAATATAAAGTAAAAACAACAATAAAACGAACAAGTTTAATTTACACACTTTAGATTAAATTAAGCATTTAAGCGGGTTTAAAAGGACAAAGATGACCATAAATTTTAGTAAAAAAATAACGCCAGCGCGTATGTACCGCACCACAGCAAACTTACAAATGGCGCTAGAAAGCGATCGTGGTCGAATAATAAATAGCGCAGCTATTCGTCGTTTACAGCAAAAAACACAAGTGTTTCCGCTTGAACGCAACGCGGCTGTACGCTCTCGCCTTACCCATTCGCTTGAAGTTCAACAAGTTGGTCGTTTTATAGTGCAACGTATTTTTGCTAATTTAAGCTACGAGCAACAAAAAGATTACGGCTTAACCGAGCTAGAGCGCCCGCTAGAAAGCCTAGTAGAAATGGCCTGCTTAATGCACGACATAGGCAACCCACCGTTTGGGCATTTTGGCGAAGCGGCTATTAACCACTGGTTTAATAACAACCTAGCAAGCGTAACACCCGAGCGCTGTAAAGAGCCAAACACCGGTATAGGTGTTGTTTTTAAACACCTTGCACTTGATATTTGTAACTTTGAAGGCAACGCTCAAGGCATACGTATAATTCATTCTTTGCAAACGCTTAATTTAACCTACAGCCAAAGCGCCGGTATTTTAAAATACACTCGCCCTGCGGGGCTTGATACAAAAGACATACCGCAAAATAAAAACTACTTAATGAAAAAAGTAGGTTACTACTACAGCGAAAAAAACTTTGTTGAAGCGCTACAAAAAGAGCTCACTATTGAGCCTTACTGCCGCCATCCTGCAAGTTACATAATGGAAGCCGCCGACGACATTTCGTATTGCCTAGCCGACATAGAAGACGCCGTAGAAAAAGACATAATAAGCACTGAGTTGCTGTGCGAAAAACTTAAAAGTAGTTACAAAAAAGTATTAATAAATCTGTTAATCGACGACGCTCAACACCAAAATTTTGTAGACAAAGCCGTAGACTACGCACTAGAGCGTGCACAAGCACAACCCTATAATTTTAATAGTGAATTTTTTATATACTTGCGGGTTGCATTGCTACATCCGCTAGTAAATCACGCCGCAAAACGCTTTATCGAAAATATAGAATCTATTTATCATGGCGATTTTAACCAAGCGCTTTTAGAAGATAGAAGCCATCTACATGCAGTAACTAAAACACTAAAGCAGGTAGCGCTTGAGCATGTATTTTCAAACAAAGAAGTCGAAAAATTAGAGCTACAAGGGTATCGCATAATTAATGGTTTGCTCGATTGCTATAAACCATTACTGCTACTAAACAAGGATGACTTTAAGCGTGCACTAAATGGCGATTCACGTTTATTAATAGAGTCGCGACTTGTTAAAAAGCTCTCTAAAAAGCACTTAAATAGTTACCAACACGCAATAGATGCGATGCAAGAAGAGCCCGATCACTTTGCGGCATACGAGTTTTATTATCGTTGTAGATTAATCCAAGATTATATAAGCGGTATGACCGACCAATTTGCTTACGATGAATATCGCAGCCTTATGGTTATTGATTAGTTGTATTACTCTGGATAATTTTTAATTTTGCGCTTAAAATCAAACTATTAATATTTAAGCGCGCATAACTTCATGATATCAAAACTAATTAGATTTACCCTTTGCTTTGCCTTATTTTATAGTGCGCAAAGTGCTGCATACAACGAAGCTATGTGCATTTTAATTAAACAAGAAATGCAGCAAAATAGTAATAAGAAAGCGAGTCAAAAATATCGTAAAGCTGCGCGTGATTACAAAAATAACTGTAATAAGCCAAAAGAAATTCAAGCACAACCTAAGCCCCAAATAATAGAGCCTGAGCCGACTATTATTACTCAGCCACAACCTAAAATTGTTGAACCTGCCCCTGTAATTAAACCTACTGAAGAAGCTGTTAAAGAAAGCATCAACGAGCAAACCCTTAATTTAACTAATGATCAAAAACAACAAATAAACGATCAGCTAAATACCAACAGTAACGAAATAGTAATTGATGCAGAGCCAACAAAAGCAGCACCCGAGCAAGTAGTTACAGAGCAAAAAAACGAAGCTGTGATAGAGCAAGTAAAACCGGCAACGCCAGAGCAAAGCGTTCAACCTGCGTCTGAAAAGCCTGTACCTTTAAAATCAGCACCTGTGTTAACTAAACCAGTGCCTGTAATTGCGCCGCAACCTGTAGCACAAAGCCCAAGCTCGTTACTTTTACCCACTTTAATACTTGTTATAGTGGTACTTATTGGCGCTATGGTAGTCGTGCGCTTGCGCCGTGCAAAACAAAGCAAAGCGATGGCAGAACCGACTATAGCGGCTCCACCTGAAGTTAAATCAGAAAAAATTGCTACGCCAGCTAAACCTGAAATTAAAGCAACAAAGCCTGCACAAACAACAAAAGAGCCAGAGATTGAGCCTGTCGTCATTAACGAAGCAACTCAAAATAATAAAGCAGTTGAGAGCAGCGTAGCGACAAATGAAGAGTCAGTGGAACCTACTAACACAGCGCAAAATACTGATATTGAACATACAACAACGCAGATCTCAGATGAACAAAATAACGTAGTTACTCCATCGCAAACAAGTGAAATTGAGTCTGCACAAATGGAGCCAGCAGATACTTTAGAGCAAACAAGTACCGCTACGTTTAACGAAGTAAAACAAAAACCTGAACCTAATACCGCCGAGTTTGAAGCCGCCGCTAAAACAACCTTAGAGCGCATTAAAAATGCCAGCAGCTTTAATGAGCCAGAGGTACGCGACTTTGACCCAGATGCAAAGCCAGTAAAAAAACAACGTAAGCACTATACAGCGCAAGTAACGGGGCCTGCGCCAATAGAAGCCGAACATAACACTGTAGAGCCGGTTATTACTACTCCTGAGCCAGTAACAGCGAGTGAGCCGGTTATAGATTTACACGCTCCAGAGCAAATATCTGACGCTCAATCGACTACGTATACAACCGAGCAAGACTTTAAAGAACCAGAGGTGCGTACATTTAACCCAGATGCACCATTACCTGGTGAAAAGCCGATGCCTAAAAAAGAAGACGCGATACCTGAGCAAGCACAAACAACACCGCTAGTTGATGAGCCAGTAATTGAGCCTAAAAAAGCAGACAGTAACAATCCATTTGCTAACTTATCGTTAGACTCAAGCTGGGATCCTGACTCGGCTGAAAAGCCCAAAATAGAAGAGAAAAAACGCGCGCCTAAATCGCAAGCATTAATAGATGCAGAAGAACGCGCTAAAAACATGCAAACCAAATAGTAAGTTTTAAAGTAGCGCCTCATATTTGAGGCGCTGTTTTTCACCGTATTACTTATACTCTTATCCCATCCTAAAATGCGCCTTAGTAATTAGAAGCTTCACTCCTCGCGCAAACAAGCTCAGCGCCTAGTGCAATATTCAAGCTTGAGAGTCTTTTGTGAGCCTACAACTTGTTGACGCGATGGGTGCAGAGCATACATTTACCTGGTGGTATTTTTAGACTAGAGTTTACGGCTACGTTATACGTAGCCTTAAATTAAGCTAACTTGGTCAACATGCCCTAATTAAAAGTCCTAGTTAACAGCTCTAGCGGTACGTTTATTTTTAAGCTTTAACCCGCCAATTAATAGCAGTGGCCCTATAAACATAGCAAGTCCATACACGCCACCGGTAACCGCGTATTCTGGTTTATTCAAAAAGCTAATAGCAATTAAAATAGCTAACGATGCATTTTGAATTCCAACCTCAATTGAAAGCGTCAGCGAATCAGTTAAATTTAATTTTGAACACTTAGCTATTAACCAACCAACAACCATTGAACCAATATTAAGTGCTATGCACGCCAAAAATACATCGTTAAATGAGCTAACTAATAAATCGCGCTCTTTTATTACTAGTGCGGCAATCATCATAAGCATAAAAAACAACGAGAAGCGTCTAAAAAACGGCTCTGCTTTAATGGCAAAATCACTTTTAAAGTGACGTAACCAAATGCCTATAGCAACTGGCACTAAGGTAATAAAAAATAGCCCTAATGAAGTAGTTAAAATAGAGAAAGTAGCATCGTCTGCTGGGGCAAACTGACTCATAGCAAAGCCAATAATAAACGGTGTGGTTATTATACTAATTGCGGTAGAGGCAGCGGTTAAACTTACCGAAAGCGCTAAATTAGCTTTAGCAAGCTGGCTTACTACATTTGACATAGTACCGCCTGGGCAGGCAGCTAATATCATTAAACCAATAGCGATAGGCGTTGGTAGGTTAAGTAAATAACACAGCCCTAATGCTAATAAAGGCATTGCTACAAGTTGGCCTATTAAACCCATAACAATGGCAAGCGGGTTTTTAAATAGACGAGTAAAATCGTTTGTTGTGAGCCCAAGACCCATACCAAACATAATAAGTGCAAGAGCGAGCGGAAGTATTACTTCAGTTAATATAGATGCATTCAAATTAGACAGCCTCGTTTGTTATTGTTTTTAATTGGAGTGTTAATTTTTAAGTTAACTGTAACGCCCCTTTACAATAAATCCTAATGCTAGAGGCATTACTTATTTAAAATAGTCGCAATGCGTTTACCCAGTTCTGGAAGTACATCTTGCTCAAACCATGGATTCTTTTTAAGCCATATATTATTACGCGGACTGGGATGTGGAAGCACTAAATAATTTGGCCAATACTCACGCCACGATTTTACTAACTCCGTAAGTGGCATTTTTTTAGTCTCCGGTAAATGATACGCCTGCGCGTATTTACCTAATACTATTGTCAGCTCAATATTTGGTAGTGCAGCCAATAATTGCTCGCGCCATGCTGGGGCACATTCTTTTCTCGGTGGTAAATCACCCGACTTACCCCTACCCGGGTAGCAAAAGCCCATAGGTAAAATTGCTATATTATTAGCATCGTAAAATTCGTCCCTTGTTAGCCCAAGCCATTCTCGTAGGCGGTTTCCGCTTGCATCGTTAAACGGCACGCCTGTTTCGTGAACTTTTATACCCGGTGCTTGGCCCGCGATTAAAATACGTGCGTTTGGGTTAAATTGTATTACAGGTCGAGCCCCTAAAGGTAAATGAGGATCACAGATCACGCATTTACTAACTTGGTCTATTAATTGGTGACTATTCATGTTTATTTGGCCTTAAATGCTTAACTTTTATCCTAAATGGCCATTTAGGATAAATGAGTTGGTAAAAAATCGGTTTATTTTATCTAAAATGGCGATTAGTTAGTAAAATCCTGATCTTTAAGTCTAAATGCCCTACAGCCCTTATTGTACCTAGTGTTCTTTCGCCCATACCGCAAATTCGTTACCACTTGGTTCTGTAAAGTGAAACCGACAACCGCCAGGAAACTCAAAAATAGGTTTTAATATTACTCCGCCAAATGTCTCTACTTTTTTAAAGGTTGCGTGTATGTCGTCGCTATAAAAAATAAGTAATGCTGCCCCATGCTGAGTTAGTGATTTTAATGGAGCCTGAAAAATCCCACCATCTAACCCCTGCCCACTAAACGCCGTGTATTCTGGGCCGTAGTCAGTAAACTGCCAATTAAATACATGACTAAAAAAGGCCTTAGTTGCGGGTAAGTCGCATGCAGGAAACTCTACGTAATTTAGTTTTTCGTGATCGCTCATCGTTATTTCACTCTTTATTTTTACTCAGTTTATTAACCTTAAGCTTTACATGCAGCCTGTGCAATATCATTAAACAATAACAGATCAGTATTTTACTAAGTAACCTGAACTCTGGATAATAAATCTATCTCGAGCAGCTATTTTCAGCGCTAGAGAAAATAAATTTAAATATCACCATAATTCAATACGTATAAAACCTGTTAACTAAGGTTCAGGTTAAGTAAGAAGGATAATTTACTAAAAGTTAGTCGCCGTAAATGAGAATAGCTATCTTTTGTATTTGTAACATATATAATAGCGCCTTTGTTTTATCCTCAGCTTTAAATAAAGGGATTAATTAACTATGCAGGCACCTTTGCACAGTGCGCCATTCGATAAGGTTAACGTAATTGCGCTTATAGTAAAAAGCGTAAGCAGTTATCGAGTTTTGGTATTTTTACGTTTTTTTATTGCCATAATTGGTGGCTATGCCTTTACCTCTGCAAGTACTGCGTTATTAAGTTTTGTATTGCCAATAGCTAAGCAAGACGCTGTACTGTTTAGTGTTTCAATCAGCATTTTAATTTATGCCGTAGTATTTATTTATGCCTTTAGCGTTAAATCATTAAGAAAAGTGTGGATCAGTATTTTACTAAGTACAGGTGCGTTTATCGGATTGCTTGTATTACTAAAGGGTTGGGTATGAAAGATAGCTTTTTTAGATCGATGACTTGGTTACACACTTGGGTAGGGTTACTCGTTTGTTGGTTATTATATTTAATATTTTTTGCAGGGACTCTTAGCTTTTTTAGAGACGAAATAACGTTGTGGAATCAACCAGCCATTCATAATGTGCAAGCCCAAACACAGCGTATAGAAGCGCAAAAACAACAAATAATTACAGGGTTTGATTACTTAGCTAACCATGGAGCTAGCTCACCAAACTGGCGTATTACTCTGTCTGAGCCGCGTACTCCCTATTTAATTTATGGTTATGCAAAGCCAAAAGAACCTGGCCAGCGCCGCAGTCAGTTTCAAAACACACAGCTAAATCCTAATACCATGCAAGAGCTTGAGCCCTTTGTAGATACTAAAGGCGGTAACTTTTTTTATCGTTTGCATTTTGACCTACACTATATGGATGCAATAACAGCACGCTGGATTGTATGTTTTGCTAGCTTGTTTATGCTGATTGCTATTATATCGGGTGTGGTTATTCATAAGCGTATTTTTAAAGATATGTTTAGTTTTAGACGTAATAAAGGTAGCCGTACATGGTTAGATGCCCACAATTTAAGCTCTGTGCTTGCCCTGCCTTTTCATTTAATGATTACTTACACGGGCATGATTACCCTCATATTTATGTTGTTTCCCTATCCTGCTCAAACAATTTACGATAATGGCATGCGTGGCTTTTTTAACGATGTAACCCCTCGCAACACCATAACCGATAAAGCCCAAGGCGAATCGTCAATGGTGCCGATTCAAAGCATTTTGGATCAGGTTTATACTAAGTGGCCTCATGCAGATATTACTCGCGTACAAGTTAACCAACCAAATATGGCTGCTTCAACAATTACCGTATTGGTAAGCGCAGGTAAAGCACTACGTGACCAAGCACCACGCTTAATATTTAGTGGTGCTACAGGGCAAATGGTCGCTAAAACTGATGACGAACTAACTAGCAGCAAAGCGCTTTACGAGTCGCTTAATTCAATGCATACGGGGCGTTTAGCTACGTGGTTGTTGCGCTGGTTATACGTATTAGGCGGTATTGCAGGCTGTGTAATGATTGGCTCTGGCTGTATTATGTGGGCTAAGCGAATTCGCGAGCGAACTAAAAATAACGTTAAACCTTCGTTTGGTTTAAAACTAGTTGAAGGGTTAAACCTAGCCACTATTATGGGACTTCCACTGGCAACGTGTGCATTTTTTATTGCTAACAGACTACTTAGCCCAACTACCGCAGAGCGCGCCGATAAAGAAATACTCGCGTTCTTTTTAACATGGCTAGCAGTTGCTCTTTTAGCACTTATAAAGCGCGACACACTGCAATGGCGAGTTATGGCAGCTATAAATGCTGTTGCATGTTTAAGCGTACCGGTTATTAATGCACTTACAACTAACGGTAATATAGTTAGCTATTTGATGCACAAACAGTGGGCTTTATTTACTTTTGATGCACTGTTTTTGTTATTTAGTATATTATTTTTTATACAAACCGAAAAATTACGTACTGCTAAAAACAACTCAAAAATAATCAGCCCTAGTCAATCTAATAACCTTAAAAGGCAAAAACCATGATTGATTTACTTGGGTTCAGCCTATGCCTGCTCAGTTTTAACTGTTTTGCGCTGGCTAAGTATAATCATTTTAAAGATGTATTTAAAAAACGCCCTACAGAATCCCAACGTAAAAAGCTGCTATTAGCAGCTTGGATCAGTATTTTACTAAGCTTGGTGCTTTGTATAGTTACTCAAGGTGGATATGGAACATTACTATTTTGCGGTTTTATGAGCCTAAGTGTCTTAATTATAATGGTTTTTTATAATTTTTTAGTAGGCTACGTAAAGTGGTTTAGTGTTTTAAATAGCGTGTTAGTTGTACTAAGTGGGTTGTTTTTAGCGTTAAACTAGCCTTAGTTAGTAAAAACGTGATCCGTTATTTTCCCATATATTAGGAAAAAAAATGGCAAGCTATATAGCTTGCCAACAATAGGGGATATTCAGTGTTTCTAATACTTGCTGTCTCACGGCAAGTACACACAATATAACCATAATATATTTAAGTTACTTTACAGTTAAATTACTCTTTTATTACTACTTTAAAAACGTATATAACTAACTGTAAACCCCCTTTACATAGTCTCTTGGTTTACCCAAATTATTTTATCGGTAGCAAAGCCCAACTCTTTAGCTTTAGTTAAAAAGTGTTCTTTAAGCTCTTTGCTAACCGTTGGTGTACGCGATAAAAACCACAAGTAATCTTTGTTGTAACTGGTTATAAATGCATATTGATAATCGGGTTGGTCAAGTTCAAAAATCACGTAAGCGCCATAAAATGGACCAAAAAACGAGACTTTAAAATGTCCGGTGTCGGTGCCCTCAACAAACTTGGCCAAGCCTTCGGCGTCATCCCATTTTTTATCATCCGTTAAATACCCTTTGTTAAGGACCTTTACTGTGCCGTCGTCGTTAATTGAATAAGTAGCGGTAACTTGCTCCATACCTTCTTCGAATGAGTGATTGAGCCGCGCTATTTCAAACCATTTGCCTTTATATTTTTGTATATCAAAGTTTTTAACGGGTGTTATTCCCTCAGGAGGGCTGGTGCAAGCACTAAGAAAAAATAGCCCTGTAATAAGTAAACCGTATTTAATAGCCTTCATGTAAGCTCCTTTTTAAATTACATAAATAGTACGTATTATCTAAATATAGATGGATATAAAGTTTGCTAGCCGATTAAAAAATTTTGCTATAGGATCATATTAATTCTAAAGCAATAAAAATGACCATAGCATGAAAATTTGGGTAGATGCAGACGCGTGTCCTGTTGTTATAAAAGAAATACTTTTTAGAGCTGCAGAGCGTATGAAAATCGAGACTATTTTAGTGGCTAATCACGCAATGCGTATTCCGCCGTCAAAATACATAAGCCGCGTTCAAGTATCGTCGGGGTTTGATGTAGCCGACGACGAAATAGTAAAACGTATTGAAAAAGGCGATTTAGTTATTACTGGCGATATTCCGCTAGCAAGTGAAGTAATTGATAACGGCGGGCAAGCACTCAACCCGCGTGGCGAGCTTTATACCACCGAGAATATCCGCTCAATACTTAACGTGCGCGACTTTATGGATACCATGCGCTCAAGTGGCGTAGAAATGAGTGGTGGGCCACCGCCACTTAGCCAAACCGATCGCCAAAACTTTGCAAATAACCTCGACCGTATTTTAGCGCAAAACAAGGCTAACTAACTTGAATACCCAATTAGTTGGCTTAGGTGATACGCAATTTAGCGTGGCGGTATACGTAGCAAAAGCGCCGCCAATGCCGTTTTTTGAAACACTCGAATGCCTAGAACCGGTTATAAATGAGCAAATAAATACCATAAACCAGCACTGTGGTAATGGTTGGCGTAAGGTGTTTAACGTGTACGCAAAAGTGCTATTTGCCCTGCCAAGTGAGCATTATTCATTTGCTAAACAAGCCCCTACTTGGCAACAATATCGCGATGAGTATTTACTGCAAAAAAATAGTAAAACCGCCCTGCTATTTAGCGCGCCCAACATTACTATTACGTGTGCAAATAAAGCTACTAGCAATAAAAACCAGCTACATATAATTGCTGGGCGTACGCATGCTAAAAACTTATTACAACAAGGTGAGTTACATGCACAATTTGATTGGCTCGACGACGAGTTTGCAATAGACACTAGTAACAACATAATTGTGTGCCCATATTTTGATTACAGGCAGCTAAGTAATATAAAAATAGCGAGATTAAGCGAACTAGTCGCGCAGCTAAAAATGACTAAATAACCTGAACTCTGGATAATAAATCTATCTCAAGCAGCTATTTTCAGCGCTAACTGCGTTGAATTTACTTGCAATAGGCCAGCTATTGACGCGTAAATTCGCCTTGCTTTCACTGAAAATCTCTGGCTAGAGAAAATAAATTTAAATATCAAAATAATTTAATATGTTAGTAAATATCTTAACCAGAGTTCAGGTTAAATAACACATTGTAGGGAACGACCATGGCCGGAATTTTAGAGTTAAACGAATTATTAAAATCAATGCAGCCAGCGCTTAAGCAAGGCGAGTATATTTTTTGTTGCTTAGCAGGCTCACTTGCCGATTATGTTCATTTAGAGCCACTTGCCACTTATGTTGAAGAGGAAGGGCTAACCCTTATTTTAAAAGCTGAAACCGCCGATAAAGCAGGTATTACTTACGAGGGTAAATATAATTTAATTACTCTTAATGTACATTCAAGCTTAGAGTCCGTTGGGCTAACTGCTGCAGTATCTGCAAAGCTCACTGAGCATAATATAAGTGCTAATGTGGTAGCTGCGTTTTATCACGACCATATTTTTGTACAAACAGATAAAGCACAAGCTGCAATGAAAGCGCTTGGAGAGATTGGTTAGGATTGCTGGCACAGCAATGATCTGAGTGATGTGGATATTAGAGCGTCGGGTGGCGCTTCGCTTAACCGACCTACGTATAAAATAAAAGCGTGGTGTAGAGAGGTTTATATATAAACACCGAGTTTGTTCACTCGGTGTTTTTATTGGTGCTAAATAGCGGGTGCTTGTTTAGCTTGTAAAACTTAAACTACATATCCGCTAAAACCTAGAGCTTTAAAATACAGCTTCGGAATGCCAAATTTGCACTCATTTAGCAGTTCGCTAAAGCGCATTCTATCAAGCGGGTAAAACTCATTTTCTAAGTCGTGCCCTGTTTGTGTTTTACCTGTTTCGGTTAAACCCAATTGCGCGCACGTTGTAAGCTGGGCTTCGCGCTCAAATGAAGTTTCAGGGCGCATTAAATCTGCAATATAAAGGTTTGCGTCTTTTTTAAGGCTTCCTTTAATCGCTTTTAATAACTCTTTTTTATCGCCGTTATCTTGTACAAAATGCATTACCAATAAACATAAAACGGCATCGGCTTTAACCGATAATTTATCAACTGGGCCATTATGAATATTAACGCGGCTTACTATGCCTTGCTCATCAAATTGCTGCTTCGCGATAGCAAGCATATCGGCTGATGTATCTTGCGCGGTAAATTGCCATGTAGGGTTTAGTGCAGCCAGTGCAAGCACTTCTTTGCCTGTGCCTGCCCCTACTACTAAAATATGCGCATTATCGCTTAGCGTTGTTTTTAGCTGCGCGTTAGTGAGCTGATGTAATAATTCATAACCAGGAACTAAACGGGTTATACGGCTATCGTATTGTGTTGCTTGCTCGCCTGTAAACGTTGGCATTGTATCTCCTTGTTTTCAGTAATGTTACTTATAAAACTTCAACTGTGGAATATCCACCTGGCTTTTTGGCTACATGCACTTGAGTGGCTACACGCTCGCTCATTTGTGTTACGTGCGATATAACGCCTACTTTTCTGCCTTGTGCTTGCAAAGAATCCAAAGCGTCCATTGCAATGCTTAGGGTTTCGCTGTCTAACGTACCAAACCCTTCGTCAATAAACAAAGAATTGATTTGTACTTTGTTTGACGAAAGCGATGCTAAACCAAGTGCAAGCGCGAGCGATACTAAAAATGACTCACCGCCCGAGAGTGTATTAACAGAGCGTTGCTCGTCGGCCATGTCGCGGTCGATAATCGCAATGTCGAGCGTTTGCGCTATGGCGGTTAATTCGTAGCGTTTGTTGAGTGTTTTTAAATGGCTGTTGGCATAGTGCAGTAATATTTTTAACGTTTGTGTTTGCGCTAAGTTACGCATGGTTTTACCCGTTGCATCACCCAATACTTTATTAAGCAAGTGCCATTGTTCAACCTGCGTTTTAAGCGTAGTTAACTCAGCTTGTTTGCCTTCAAGCGCTTTCGCATTTTGGTTATGTTGCTCAATAGCGGTATTAGTTGCTAGTAATGAATTTTGCAGCTGCGTTTGTTGCTCGTTTAAGCTGCTTAGTTGCGTACTTAAAGCCTCTGCACTTTGCGTTGGTTTATCGCTACTGTTGTGTTTTTCAAGCGTAAGTTGCTGCTGTTTTAATGCGGCGTTTGCATCTGTTACCGCTTGAGTTAACTGCTCGTGCTGAGTTAAATGCGCTTTAATAGTCTCGCTACTAAGCGTTAGTAAAATTTTGACCTGTTCGTGCGTTGCATTGCTGTATTGCGCTTTAAAGTCAGTAAACCACTGGTTATAACGTGCCTCAAGCGTTGCTAGCTCTTGGCTGTTTTCAAGTAAGCGTTGCTCTACATTTTTAAGCGTTATAGCGTGCTCATCTCGTTGTTTTATCGCGTCGTCATATGCTTTTTGACTAGCTTGAACCTGCGATTGCATTTGCTCTTGCGCACTTGTAAGTTTTGCTTGGTAGTCGTCTGCACTTATTTGCTCGTTATTAAATAAAGCTAAGCGCTCACTTTGCGTAGCGTTTAATAGCGCTTTAGCTTTTACAAACTCTTCATTAAGTACTTTTAACGATTGCTCGTTGTTACTTAAAAGCGGGGTAAGCTGCTTTATTTGTTCATTAGCCGTGTCTTGACGTTTTTGGCTTTGCTCAAGCTGCGTTTGAGTTTGCTGGTACTGCGTAACCTGCTCGTTCAGCTCGCTAAGTTCAAGCGTATTGGCTTGTAGTTGCTGCCAAAAATCACTGTTTTCAAATTGATTATTGAGCGTTGTACCAAGCTCGTTAATTTGCGCACTTAGTTCGCTATGCTTACTCGTTAACTGGTTTTGCTGATGTGTAAACTCAAGGTGTTTATTACTAAGTTGCTGCTGTACTTGCTGCTCTGCTTTAAGTGCTGCTAGTAGCTCATTTACTTTAGTTTGCAGTGTACGCTGGCGTTTTTGCTGCTCAAAGTATTGCGCTTTTTGCTCCGTTAACTGCTTATAAGTTACTTCAAGCTGATCAGGCGTTAAGTCGTTAAGCTCTGTGCGTGCGCCTTGCATGGTATTTTTAATGTCGAGCTGTTTAGCTTTTGCTGTTTGTATTATTTGCTCAAGTTGTCCGTGTTCAGCAGTTAATACGGCATGTTGAGTTTGGTGCTTATGCAGCTCGCTTTGTGCATGGTCAAATTGCTTTTTAGCTATATTAAAAGCATTTTCAAAATCAGTAATTAAGTTATTTAATTGCTGATTTTGATTTACCGCATACGGGTGCTCCGTTGCGCCGCACACTAAACAAGGCTCATTAGGGCGAAGCTCTGTGCGTAAATGTTCTACGTTTTCGCTAGCTCTTAAACGCGCTTGGTTAAGTGCGTACTCGCTGCCTTTAAGCGCTTGCTCGCTGGTTATTAAATGCTGATTAAGTAAAGCATGGGCTTGCTGGCTTTCATTTAACTGCTGATTAAGTACTTGTTGGCGTTGAGTGCTTTGTTTTAGTTCTGCGTTAAATTGCCCGTAACGCTCGCGCTGCTCTTTTAAGTAATCAATACTTTTTAACTGCGCGTCGCAGTGCTCTGCATTAAACTCATTAAGCTGAGTATTTAATGCCTGTAAAGTTGATTGCTCACCACTAAGTGCCACCTCGCACTGCTGCACTTTATTACTTTGCGCATTTAAAAGATCGCTCTGACTTGCAAGCTCCCTATTAAGAGTTTGGCTTTGTGCAAGGTTTGCGGTTAATTGCTGCTGTGCATTTAAGTAAGTATTAAAGCTTTGCTGATAGTAGTTCCAGTCTTTTGCTAAAACATGCAGCTGTGCATGCTCATTAAGCCATTGCTGGCTTTTAGTTGATTCGGTATTAGCGAGTTCAAGCTCGCTATTGCTTTGTTTAAGCTGCTGTGTGAACTCATCAAACTGAGATTGCTCTTTGGTTATTTGCGACTCAGTACCTTTTACAGCTTGAGTTTGCAAGGCAATATTGCTGTCGAGCTCTCGCGCTTTAGCTATAACGGGCGCTGCATTTTGTTTTTGCTCATTGGCGTTATTAAGCAGCTTGGTATGCTTAGTAAGCGCGGTATTACGCTCGTTAATTACCGCTAAATGATCAACACTTTTAAGCGATGTTATTTGCTGATCCAAAGCCGTATTTTGATCGGTTAACAAATTAAAACGGCTGCGGTTATCTTTTATTTCAAGCGCCTGCTTGGCTTGTTTTGCCTGCTCGCTTTGTGAGGTAATACTTTCAAGCGCTGAGCTTGCTTGTTGCTGGGTTTGCTGTGCTTGCAGTAAGTTTTGCTCAAGTACTGTAGCTTGCTGATACCAGTTAAGTGCTTTTTCGGTTTTGGATAGCTCTTTTTTAGTGTGTTCGGTTTGCGCTTTTAAATCGGTTAACTTGGTTTGTTGTAGCTCAAGTTCTTCTGGTGCTAGCAAAGTATAGCTTTGAAGGCCTGCTTTAAGCGCTTCAAGCTTTGCTACTTGCTCTTTATGACGTTCAAAAATACGCACGCCAATACGGCTAAATTTATCGGTACCTGTTAAGCACTCTAAAAGTTGCGCTCGCTCATCGCCAGTGGCTTTTAAAAACGCAGCAAACTCATGTTGTGCTAAAAGTACGGCACGGGAGAACTGCTCAAAGTTAAGCCCTATTTTACTCTCGACTTCTTTTATTGTGTGGCTTTTGTCAGCTATAAGGGTTTCGTCTGGCAGGGTTACTAAAGTGTGCTCTGCTACTTTAAGTTTGCCTGTTACTTTTTTATGGGTTCGTGCAATTGTATAGCGCGCACGATAAAGCTGTTTATCTTGTCCTAAAAAGTCGACCTCGGCGTA
This sequence comes from Pseudoalteromonas sp. Z9A4, assembly GCF_011378845.1. NCBI lineage: Bacteria > Pseudomonadati > Pseudomonadota > Gammaproteobacteria > Alteromonadales > Pseudoalteromonadaceae > Pseudoalteromonas > Pseudoalteromonas sp. Z9A4. Next base: position 31,896 of record NZ_WTLA01000011.1, on the reverse strand, counting down.
GCCTTCCCATGTACCTCTGCGTAGCAAGTTTCGTGCATCATTAAGCTTAATGCTGTCGCCGTTAAACTCAATTAAGTTACCTTTATCACCGCGCAGCCTCGCTGTTTTTGTATAAAGGGCTAAACAAATGGCATCTAAAAAAGTACTTTTACCAGCGCCAGTATCGCCTGTGATGGCAAATAGACCTGCGTCTTTTAATGGGGCTTTAGTAAAATCTATTTCAGCGTCAACTATTGAGGCTAAATTATGAATACGAACAGCGGTTATTTTCATAGTTGTTCTTGCTCCGTTAGCTCGTTTATCACGTCACTTAAAAGTGCTTTTAGCTCATCGGGTACGCTTTGCCCTGCCATGTCTTTATCGTTTGCGAACGCTTGTTCTAATAGGTTTAGTGGGTTGAGCATTTCAACTTCGCTTAAATCTTCAAATACGGTGTTGTCGTCATTTTGCGCTGATTGCTCACGTACACGTTCAATACCACAAAATTTAATATGCTTGCCTTCAAGTGCTTGTTCTATTTGTTCTCTGAAGGTGGTGTCGGTATCACTTGATTTAAGCTTTACACGTAAATAAGGCGCTATTGTATTTTGTGCAGTGTCGAGCGCTTTAATTTGCTCGCATAGTTCGCTTAATGGTACACACTCCCCTTTTGGTAAAATAATTACATCGGCAGAGCGCGGAATGTAAAGGGGGTTTACAGTTGTACTAATATGTTGTTTTTCATCAGTAATAAACTCAACAACATTTACTTGGTGCGTGTAGTTACGTTCTGAAAACGACATAGGGATAGGTGTGCCGCTGTAGCGAATAACATCACTTTTAGCGACTTGTTGCGCTTTGTGTAAATGCCCAAGGGCAACGTAGTTGGCTTGTTTACCAAATACATTGGCTGAAATAGACTCTTCACCACCTATTACTAAGTTACGCTCAGAATCACTTGAGATATCCCCGCCTTTTGCGTGTAAATGCCCCATAACTATTAATGGTGAGTTTTGCTCATTCTCATTAAGAGCTTGCTTTAGTGCAAGCTCGTAAGCTTTTGAAACGCCTTGAGCATAACTAGGGCCGCTTTCGGTTTGGCTAAGTAAACTTACATCACTTGCGCGTAAAAATGGCATAGCGACGATTACAGCGCGTTTACCATTGGTATTTATGGTAATAACAGTTTCGTCGGGTGTTGCGACATCAAAGCGCCCTACTACGTGAGTATCAAACTGTGCAAGTAATGGCTGAGCTGCCAAAATACGATTTGCAGAGTCGTGGTTACCCGCAATAATCACTACGTGTAATAATGGGCATGCTTTTTTGGCGTCTTTAATAAATTGATAAAGCTGATTTTCGGCGCTAGCACTTGGAGTCGCTGTATGATAAATGTCGCCAGCAACTAAAAGTAAGTCTATTTTTTGTTCAACAAGAGTGGCTAATAACCATGTAAAAAAAGCTTGATGTTCAACACGGCGATCGTGTTCGTAAAATTGTTGGCCAAGGTGCCAATCTGAGGTGTGGAGGACTTTCATGTCGCGCTCTTAATAAAACCGTAAGAGCGCCAATATACCCAAGGCTGTTAAAGATGCAAGCCTAAGGCATGCATTACGTTAGGTTAAACTGTACCAAGCTGAAAAAACAACCGGTAATGCTAAAAGTGCCATTAATAATGGAATTTTTAACGTTTTAGTTTGTTTTGCGTGTAGCGCCTTTAATGCATTAGTTTCGTTGCACGCTGCTACTTTATCGATATAAAAATAACCCGAATCGAGATACTGCTTACAGTTATTCTCACTTGCTGGAATCGCAATTAGTTCTTGTTGTTTTTTTAGGATGTAAAAATCCATAAGCCCACCGCATTTCTTGCTAGTAATCGATATTAATTTGAGGATAAATGTGACGAATTTATTTGCCTCAAATAAAAAGGTTGGCGATTTTAAATATAAACAGCACTAAAGATCAACCTAAAATTACACTATTTGTCATTTATCGTACAAATAGCGAATATTAATGAAGTTCGGCAATATTTGAGCCAATTATTTACTCGTTTCACTGTGTTTTTGTTCAGTAGAAAGGGCTTTTAGGCCATTTTACTTGTTGCGAATTAGTAATACTTATACGTAGGATTAATGGTTTACCTGGTAATGCCAAAGCAATACTTTTTTAGCAATATATATAAAATGAATGATATTTTTTTAAGTTCTGGAACTTTGTATTTAACCGATCAAAACCATTATTAAAACCCAATTTTGTAAACCCCCTTTACAGTTTTTATCTATTCGTATTTTGTTACAAAATAATTGTATTTTTCAATCTAAAAAACTAAGTGAACATCACCCTAAAAATACGGTACTTGGTCGCTAATTTATTGAAGCTAACTGGTATATTTGTCAAAGTACGCTCACAAAATTATATTAGGACTAAAAATGAAAAAAATAGGTCTTACGCTAAGTGCTTTTGTATTGCCGTTCGCAATATCTAGTGCAGCTATGGCGTCTTCGGTTGAGCAAACAAAAGGTTCTTTTGTTGATAAATTTCGTCAATTAGACGAAGCACTTCCTACACCCAATGTATATCGTAGTGCCGCTGGCGAACCAGGTGAAAAATACTGGCAGCAACGTGTAAATTACAATATTGATGTGAAGCTAGATGAAAAAAAGCACCGCATTACCGGTAGCCAAAGCATTGAATATAAAAATAACTCACCACATACGCTTAAATATTTATGGTTACAGTTAGATCAAAATATTTTTAAAAGTGACTCTATTGCCGAAACAACTAAAACATTTAAAAGCACTTTAGAAAGCCTACCAGCTCAAAAGCCCGCTAAATTAAGTTTAGGCGAATTACGTCGTCAGCAATTTATGAGCGACAACGAACTGGGTTATACAATCAGTGGCGTAAAAGATGAAGATGGTAAAGAGCTACGCGTAACTGTAGTTGATACCTTAATGCGCATCGATTTAAACGAGCCGTTAAAACCAGGTAAAGAAGTCGAATTTAGCATGAACTTTGCCTTCAACATTGTTGAAGAAGATGCAGTGGGTGCACGTTCTGGTTACGAGCACTTTGAAGAAGACGGCAACGACATATTCTTAATTGCTCAGTGGTTTCCTCGTTTAGCGGCTTATACCGATTACGAAGCATGGACAAACAAGCCGTTTTTAGGCTCTGGTGAGTTTACGCTTGAGTTTGGTGATTACGATGTTGAGATTACTGTTCCGGCAGATCACATTGTATCGGCAACAGGTAAACTTGATAACGCGAGCAAAGTACTTACAAGTACTCAGCGCAAACGTTTAAAGCAAGCCGAAACATCTAAGCGTCCTGTGTTTATTGTTAACGCAGAAGAAGCGCTAGAAAACGAAAAAGAAGGCACCGACAAAACTAAAACGTGGCACTTTAAAGCGCAAAACGTACGTGACTTTGCTTGGGCGTCGTCTCGTAAGTTTATGTGGGATGCAAAGGGTTATCAGCAAGGTGGTGACGTTCAGCCTTTAGTTATGGCAATGTCGTTCTTCCCTAAAGAAGGTGGTGACTTATGGGAGAAGTACTCAACTGAAGCGGTAGTACACACAATGGAAGTGTACTCTAAGTATTCTTTTGACTACCCATACCCAACTGCGCAATCGGTAAATGGCCCTGTTGGCGGTATGGAATACCCAATGATTACCTTTAACGGCCCACGTACTAAGTTACAAGATGATGGTACACGTACTTATTCTCAAGCTGAAAAGCGCTTTTTACTTGGCGTAGTTATTCATGAAGTGGGTCATATTTACTTTCCAATGATTGTTAACTCAGATGAGCGCCAATGGACGTGGATGGATGAAGGCTTAAATAGCTTTTTAGATGGCGTTGCTGGTCGTGAATGGGATCCTACTATTCCTTGGGGTGTTGAGCCTCGCGATATAGTGAGCTACATGAAGTCTGAAAACCAAGTACCTGTTATGACTCAGTCAGACAGTGTATTACGCTTAGGCCCTAATGCTTATACTAAACCTGCAGCAGCCCTTAATATTTTACGTGAAGTAATTTTAGGCCGTGACTTATTCGACTTTGCATTTAAAGAGTATGCTCAGCGCTGGAAATACAAGCGCCCTACTCCAGCTGATTTTTTCCGTACAATGGAAGAAGCCTCTGGTGTTGATTTAGATTGGTTTTGGCGTGGCTGGTTTTACACCACAGACCATGTAGATATCTCTTTAGATAAAGTATATCAACTACGTTTAGACACTAAAAACCCTGATATTGATTACAGCCGTTTACGTGATATTGAAGCAGACAAACCTACTTCATTATTTGTTGAGCGTAACCGCGCACAAGGTAAAAAAACATGGGTTGAGAAAAACTCTGATGTTACCGATTTTTATGACGAAAACGACCGTTTTACTGTAACCAATAAAGAACGTAATTCGTACAATAAGTTTTTAAAAGGCTTAGAGCCGTGGGAGCGTAAAACGCTTGAGCGTGCTTTAGAAGAAGATAAAAACTATTACGTTATGGAATTTTCAAACCTTGGTGGTTTGGTAATGCCTATTTTATTAGAGCTAACATATGAAGATGGCACTAAAGAAGAGCGCTATATTCCTGCTGAAATTTGGCGTCGTAATTATAAAAACGTTCAAAAGCTGATTGTTACCGATAAAAACAAACCGCTTGTATCAGTTACTGTTGACCCAGGCTGGGAAACAGCTGACGTAGATGTTGAAAACAATAACTACCCTCGTCGTATTATTCCTTCACGTATTGAAGTGTTTAAAAAGGAAAAGAGTAAAGCTAAAGTAAGTCGCGATATCATGCAAGATATTAAAACTGAGCTTAAAACTGATGAGAAGAAAGACGAAAAGGATGACGGTGAGGAGCAGCAATAATGCGCTTTTTGCTTATTATTGTTTGCCTTTTAGTTGCTGCGCCAAGTATGGCGCATCAACTAAAGTCGTCAGTTACAACCGTGCTTTTTAATAAACGAACGCATAATGTTGAATTAATGCATCGCTTTTATTTACATGATACCGAACACGCCGTAGGAACATTGTTTAAAGGCAAAATTGATATTATTAGTAATAAAGCCGACCAACAACGTTTTGCTAAGTATGTTGAATCGCATGTTGCTCTACAAACGTTAAGTGGCGAACCTTTACCACTTAGCTTTGTTGGGGCACAAGTTGATGGTAAGTTTTTTTGGGTTTACCAAGAAGCACCAATTCCTGAAAATATTGAAGGAATTAAAATGAGTAATGGCGCACTTCGTGATTTATGGCCATCTCAGGTAAATATGGTAAACGTTGAGGGCAAAGGTAAGATTAAAACTTTAAACTTTGCTCAAGATGATACTTGGCTCGAAGCCCGCTTTGAGCAAAATTAATATTTAAAACTTCCCCAACCGACGCGCACAGCAGTTGTTTATGTGCGCGTTTTCTTCATACGTTTAAACTGCGTTCATGTTTGATCTGTTATTTGTAAATTTACGTAAAATTTGTGAGTTCAATTTGTATATTTACTTTTTTTTGCGCATGATATATCAAGCACTTAAATTACTTTGTTATCAATAGATTGATAATGGTGCGTATTAATATTTAAATATAGTTAGTTTCATTTATCCCTTTGTATTTACCGGCCTAGGGCATAAGCAGTAGAGAATTTTATGTTTAAATTTCATTTAGTAATAACTAAATTCAGGGAATGATATGACTACTCAGGTTGAGGCAATTTTTGGAGTGATTTTTGATTTAGATGGAACATTGGTTTCATCAGAATTAGATTTTGCATTAATAAAGGCCCAAATAGGTTGCCCTTGCGAGCAGGACTTACTTGATTACATTGCTCAGTTGCCCTCACCGTATATGCGTGAAGAGGCAATGAATATAGTTCACCAACACGAATTAATAGATGCACAACATGCCAGTATATTACCTGGTGTGAGTGAAGCTATTCATGCTTTAAAGTCTAAAAATATTCCGATGGCGATTGTTACTCGCAATTTTGATAAAGCAGCGGCAATTAAATTACAAAATAATCCACTCCCTATCAGCACAGTTTTAACGCGAAGCGATGCCCCAGCAAAGCCAGATCCCAGCGCTTTAAATGCCATTGCAACACTTTGGAACATTAACGCAAGAAATTTACTTTATGTAGGCGATTACCTTTACGACATTCAAGCTGCGCACAATGCAAATATGCGCGCGTGTTTATACGCTCCAGAGTCAACGCCTGCTTATGCCGATCAGGCAGATTACGTTTTACATGACTTTGTTGAATTAGTGACATTAGTTGAGAGTTATTCTGAAAAAATAGAGTTATGTTAAATAGGGTGCTATTAAATTTATTTAAGAATAAGTGCTATGTTATTTAAATTACAAAATAACGTTTGTTCCTAGCCCAATACGTTTTGAATTGGTAAAATACCGCAAAACGTAACGTATTCATTAGGGGCACAAAATGGGCAGAGCATTTGTAGTTCGTCAAAGTTCTATGATCAAAACAGCCAATGCAAAAACAAAAGTAAACTCAAAGTATGGTAAAGAGATTTACGTTGCAGCAAAAAGTGGCGATCCCGATCCCGAAGTAAATCAAACACTACGCCGTCTAATCGAAAAAGCTAAAAAAGACCAAGTACCAGCGCACGTTATCGATAAAGCAATTGAAAAAGCAGCCGGTGGTGCAGGGGAAGATTACTCTGTTGCCCGTTACGAAGGCTATGGCCCAGGTAATTGCATGGTTATTGTTGACTGTTTAACTGACAATCCGAACCGTACAATTAAAGATGTACGTTTGCCATTTACTAAAACAGACTCAAAAATTGGTACTCCTGGCTGTGTAGCACATATGTTTGATCATTATGCGGTACTTGGCTTTGCGGGTGATGACGACGAAATAGTATTAGAAGCATTAATGATGGCTGATGTTGATGTTAGCGATGTTGAAGCCGAGGACGGTAAAATATCGGTATTTGCACCGCCAACAGAATACTTTAAAGCTAAAACAGCCCTTGAAGACGCATTTGAAGGCATTAACTTTGAAGTAGACGAAATTACGTTTATTCCTCAAGTTAATATTGAAATTGAAGACGAAGAAGTTATTGCTAACTTTGATAAATTTATAAATATGCTTGAAGATTGTGACGATGTACAAAATATTTATCACAATGCTATTGTAAAAAATTAGATTTAATTAGCTAAAAGATTTAAAAAGCGTGTTTTGTGTATGCAAAACACGCTTTTTTACGTTTGAATAAATGTTAGATATTCATGTGTATTATCTATATACCTTTAAAATGCCTTAAAAGTGATGTTATTCTAATTTTAGGCGATAAAAAACCAGCTTAAAAGCTGGTTTAGCACTTAATCTGAACTTTGCTTAAGCGGTTAAAGCGTATTCGTTTTTTGTGCTTTATATTTTATACGGTAGCTATGTAGTAGTGGTTCAGTGTAACCACTAGGTTGTGTTACACCCTCCAAAACCAGTGCAAGTGCAGCTTGAAACGCAATGCTGTTATTAAGGGTTTCTTCGTTTATTGCCATGGGTGTATACGCAGTGTCGTGCTCGTTTTGACCATCAACTACTTTGGCCATTTTAGCCATTGTTGATTTTATTTGCGCCTGTGAACACACGCCATTTAGCAACCAATTAGCCATATGCTGGCTTGAAATACGCAGTGTTGCTCTATCTTCCATTAGCCCGATATGGTTAATGTCGGGTACTTTTGAGCAACCAACGCCTTGATCAATCCAACGTACAACGTAACCTAAAATACCTTGTGCGTTGTTTTCTAGCTCACTTTGAATATCTTCTTTTGAAAGCGTTTTAGCATCTGTCATTAGCGGCGGTGTAAGCAGGTCATTAAGGCTCGCAATAGCACGTTTAGCTATACTTTGCTGCTCGGTAAATACGTTTATATCGTGATAATGCATTGCATGCAGAGTAGCGGCTGTAGGGGAGGGCACCCATGCTGTATTAGCGCCTGATTTAGGGTGAGCTTGTTTTTGCTCCATCATTAATGCCATTTTATCTGGCATTGGCCACATGCCTTTACCTATTTGTGCTTTATGACTTAAGCCACAAGCAAGGCCAATATCGACGTTGCGATCCTCATAAGCTTGTATCCATGATTGCTGCTTAATCTGTGCTTTTGGAAGCACAACGCCCGCTTGCATAGAGGTATGAATTTCATCGCCTGTGCGGTCTAAAAATCCAGTATTTATAAATACAACACGCTCTTTAGCTGCATAAATACAGGCTTTTAGGTTTACAGAAGTACGGCGTTCTTCATCCATAATACCCATTTTAAGCGTGTTTTTAGGTAAGCTTAGCGCTTCCTCTACTAAGCTAAATAAAGTGTTAGTAAACGCTACCTCTTCAGGGCCATGCATTTTTGGTTTTACTATATTAATACTTTGCGCGCTTGAGTTTTTTATACCTGTTTTTTTATTTAGGTCGTGCAGGGCAGCGGTAGCAGTAAACATCGCATCCATAATGCCTTCAAATACCGGTTGATTGTACACATCGGTAATAGCTGGGTTCGTCATTAAATGGCCAACGTTTCTAACAAACATCATGCTACGGCCTTTTAAAGTAACTGTGCCGCCATCGAGTGCGGTGTATGTTTTATCACTTTGCAGAGTGCGCTCTACGGTTTTATCGCCTTTTTTAAACGATTCAACTAGGTTACCTTGCATCAAACCAAGCCAATTTTTATAAACTTGTACTTTATCTTCTGCATCTACCGCAGCTACAGAATCTTCACAATCCATAATGGTTGTAAGAGCGGCCTCTAACACTACATCTTTTAAGCCTGCTTTATCTGCTTGGCCAATAATGTGGTGGTGATCTATATGTAGCTCTATGTGTAAATCATTGTTTTTTAATAACACTACGGTTGGGTTTTGTGCTTCACCTTGATAACCAATAATCTGAGATGGGTCAGCTAATGTGGTTTGAGAGCTATCACGTAACGTAATTAAAAGTGCGCCATCTACTACTGAATAATTAGTGCTTTCTATATGCGAGCCATTAGTTAACGGCAATGCTTTATCTAAAAACTGGCGAGCGTAGGCCATTACCTTAAAACCACGAACAGGATTGTAGGTATTGCCTTTTTCGGCTCCATCGTCTTCGCTTAACACATCTGTACCGTATAAAGCGTCGTATAACGAACCCCAACGTGCGTTAGCGGCATTAAGTGCAAAGCGTGCGTTACTTACAGGCACAACCAACTGAGGGCCTGCTGTAAGGGCTACTTCGGGTTCTACATTTTTGGTTTCAATTTCAAAGTTGGCAGGCTCTTTAACTAAATAGCCAATATCTTGCAAAAAGGCATGGTACTTAACGCTATCCCACGTTTTATTAGCAAGATGGTAGTCATCTATTTGCTGTTGAAGCAATTCTCGCTTTTCAAGCAGTGCCTTATTTGTAGGGGTAAGTGTTTGAACTATATGTGCAAAGCTTTGCCAAAATTGATGCTCACTTAAGTGAGTGCCTGGTAGTAATTGATTTTTAACAAAATCAGCGAGTTGTGTGTCTACGCTGAGTCCTGAATGTGTGAGAGTGTGGGACATAATTGCCTTCCTTAAACGGTCGCGATGTTGTTGTGTGCTTGTGCGTTAAGGCAACAATAACTCAAAAAGGCAATGTTGAGTGCTTTTTAGCCATTCACAAAATGTATAGCCACAATAACAACTATAAATTTACTAAATCTAGAAAAGGAGCCTAATGTTGAATCAAGCGAAAAGGAGCACACACTCCTAGCCACTCTCACAACATTAAAATAATTTACACACTCGTTCGAAGGATTTTATTATGACAACATATCAACGCGAAACAGACACACTCTCTACTCTTTGCCAATCACAAGGCAGCGCATGGAAAGCTATTAACCCTGAATACGCAAGCCGTATGCGTTTACAAAACCGTTTTCGTACAGGGATTGAAATTGCGCAATACACAGCAGACGTTATGCGTGAAGATATGGCTGCATATGACGCCGACACAAGCCTGTACACCCAATCTTTAGGGTGTTGGCATGGCTTTACTGCCCAACAAATGATGATGGCTATTAAGCGCCATCAAAAAACAACTAAACGCAGCTATGTATACTTAAGTGGCTGGATGGTTGCAGCACTTCGCTCTGCATTTGGTCCGCTGCCTGATCAAAGCATGCACGAAAAAACATCGGTACCTGCATTAATTGAAGAAATTTACACATTTTTAAAGCAAGCTGATGCACGTGAACTAGACCACTTGTTTAACGACCTAGATGCAGCAAAAGCGAATGGCGGCGATGTTCAAGCTGTTATTGATAAAATAGACAACTTTGAAACTCATGTTGTGCCAATTATTGCTGATATTGACGCAGGTTTTGGTAACGAAGAAGCAACTTACTTACTGGCTAAAAAAATGATTGAAGCCGGTGCGTGTGCCATTCAAATAGAAAACCAAGTATCTGACGCTAAACAATGTGGTCACCAAGCGGGTAAAGTGACCGTTCCACACGAAGACTTTTTAGCAAAGATTAACGCAGTACGTTACGCCTTTTTAGAACTTGGTATTGATAACGGTATTATTGTGGCACGTACAGATTCATTAGGTGCCAGCCTTACTCAAAAAGTACCTGTGTCGCAAACACCAGGTGACTTAGCAAGCCAATACAATGCATTTTTAGAAACGACGCCAATTAACGGTGTCGATGACTTAAATGAAGGCGACACGGCAATGAAAATTAATGGCCAGTTATGTAAACCAACTCGCCTAGATAACGGTTTATTTCAATTCCGCGAAGGCACTGAAAAAGACCGCGTAGTACTAGATTGTATTACGAGCTTGCAGTCGGGCGCTGATTTACTGTGGATTGAAACAGAAAAACCACATGTTAAGCAAATCGCTGAACTGGTAAATCGTGTAAAAGAACACGTACCAAATGCAAAACTGGTATACAACAACTCGCCTTCGTTTAACTGGACGCTTAAGTTTCGTGAGCAAGTGTATCAAGAGTGGGAAGAAGCAGGCCGTGACCTTAGTGCTTACCCAAGTATTACTGATAATAAAGGCCTTATGGCACCAGAAATGGATGCAACAGAACTTGCGCAAGCAGCCGATTTACTAGTGCAAAACTTCCAGCGCGATGGCGCACGTGAAGCCGGTATTTTCCATCATTTAATAACCTTGCCGACGTACCATACAGCTGCGCTAAGCACTGATATCTTATCAGAAGGTTACTTTGGCGATATGGGTATGCTGGCTTATGTACGTGATGTACAACGCCAAGAAATTCGCCGCGAGCAAGCTTCTGTTAAGCACCAAGACCTAGCAGGGTCTAACATGGGCGATACGCACAAAGAATACTTCTCTGGTGATAACGCGCTAAAAGCCGGTGGTGAAGATAACACCATGAACCAGTTTTAATTCCTAACTAGATAGTGTTACTCAAGGGCCAATAGGCCCTTTTTTATTGTTTTAAATAAAGTTAGAACATTGAAGCATAATTACAGATCAGACTTTAACTAACCTAATCATGTTGGATCACGATTTAACTACCTGAGTAAATTTACAGATCAGAGTTTAACTAACCTTTCATAAAACGACCTTTTTTAGGTGATTTTGCTGTAAATAGCGTTTACAGCAACTAAAAAAAGCGGATAAGTGACTGACTTTTGCTTTAATAGACAAACAGAGGAAATTTATAAACCGATTTTTTACTAACTTCTCGTTGCTATAAAACAAAATTTTACTAACTGAGAGGGTATAAACAGTGACTCAAACCGATATTTTACCAACTCAAGTTACAAAAAAGGCTATAAACCGAAATTTTACTAACTGAAGCTTTAGCTAAGTCCGATATTTAACTGTCACAGAAGTGTAAAGGGGGTTTACAGTTTGAATACTATAGCGGTAAATATAAAAGCCACTTATTTGAAGTGGCTTTTATTTGAACTATAAATTTTATACATAGAGTTTAGGGTCTGTTAATCTTTCAAGGTTAAATTTGCAGCAGCCTGTTTGGTATTCGGGCGAGGCAGAGCCTACATAGTGTGGTTATTTACCATAAGTAGGTGATGGCAAGCATAAATGACACTCGCTGCTATTTAGGTTTGACTTGGTGATGAAACCCTTTTGTTACCCAGTATTTTACTTATTCTTACAAGGATACAGCCATTAGAGTAATGCGGGCCGTATGAGGTGACTTGGTTACACATTTCACGCCGTGATTAAATAGCCTTTAAATTGAAATCATTTAACTCCGAAAGCTCACATACCTTATTAACTAAGAGGCTAAACTAATTTTATAGAACATTAAAGCAATCATAATAAAAACTACAAGTTGCGAATGAAAACTGTTAGTATTTTTGTTTTCAAACTAAATTTAACATCAATGAAACTCTCATCTATTTTATTTATTACGTTTGTTACTTTACTTGCTAAAAATTATGTACATGCAAGTTCGCAGCCTCTTAATCCACAGCGAATAGTGGTTGCAGGGGGCTCAATAACAGAAGTTATTTACGCCCTTGGTGAACAACAACGCATTGTTGGCGTTGATAGCACCAGTGTTTATCCAGCCGCTGCAACTCAGAAGCCACAAATTGGCTATGTTCGCAAAATAAGCGTTGAAGGTGTGTTGTCATTAAATCCAGATCTTATCCTCGCTGAATCAGATATAGGTCCTAAAAAAATGGTTGAGCAATTAAAGCTCACTGGCGCTAATTTGGTTATCTTGCATGAAAACGACAACTTTTGGCGTATTGAAAACAAAATAGAGCAAATAGCCAAACAATTAAATGTTGTGAGTAAGGGCGATATGCTCGCACAATCTTTGCAAGCGGACCGCAAGGCCTTGTCATATATTTTAGAGCAAACAAGTACTAAACCTAAAGTTTTGGTTATCCGCAGTAGTCAACTTATGGTTGCAGGGGCAGAGACGACTGCTGATGAGTTGGTAACTATTGCAGGTGGAGTGAATATGATGGCTCAAACAGTGGTTAATTGGCAGACGATTTCAAGCGAGGCTGCATTGGCACTAAATCCTGATGTGATTATTAGTATGGGAATTGGCGCCAATGATCAGCAACCAAGCGCTGAAATATTATCTGTTTTTAAATATTCAAATGCGATAAAAAATGGGCGTATTTACAATTTTGATGCGCTCTATTTGTTAAGTATGGGGCCTAGAACGCCTCAAGCGGCCGTAGAACTAGCGCATGCATTTTATCCTAAAACACGCTTGCCAGATGGCTATCAATATAGATTTTTAAAATTAGCTGAAAACAGCACAAAACAACAGGACGAGCGATAGTTATGCTGGCGTTAGGAAATAGGTTATTAGCGCAACAACGGATACGGGTTTTATCTATTCCTGTTTTGTTTATTATTTGTATATTGGTATTTTTTATTGCTCTAAGTCAGGGAGGGGTTGTGATAACGCTGCGCGAGACGATGCTTATGCTAACCCAGCCGGTAGATGATCAGCTTAAACACGCTATAATTTGGCAGATCCGCCTTCCTCGTATTCTACTTTCGATGGTTGTTGGAGCTGGTTTAGCAACCTGCGGTGCTGCAATGCAAGCTTTATTTAGAAATCCATTAGCAGATCCTGGTTTGATTGGCATTGCCAGTGGTGCAGCGTTAGGTGCAGTAGCAACTATTGTATTAGGAACAAGCTTGTTTGCTAATTTTAGCGACAACTTAGGCTACTATGCGGTGCCTGTAGGGGCATTTTTGAGTTGTATTGCGGTATGTATGTTTATCTATCGGTTGGGCGCGCAAAATGGGCGTTTTACTATTGTTAGCCTACTACTGGCAGGGATTGCCGTAAATGCGATTGTAAACGCTATTATCGGTATCTTAACACTGGTAAGTAATGAGCAACAATTACGTGATTTAACATTTTGGAGCATGGGCTCTTTGGCGGGGAATCACCTTGCGATGATAATGCCAACACTCGGTATTATTATTGGTTGTTGTATTGGTTTATTACGTTTATCTAAACCTCTTAACGTGTATTTATTAGGAGAGGCTCAAGCGAAGCATGTCGGCATTAATGTGACTAAATTGAAAAAGCAGGTTTTTATATATACGGCACTTTGCACTGCAGCAGCCGTAGCAATTACGGGCGTTATTGGTTTTGTTGGCTTAATAGTGCCGCATATTATGCGCTTAATATTAGGCCCTGATCACCGTTATTTATTACCAGCTTGTATGTTAGGGGGAGCATTAATGCTTAGCCTTGCTGATTTATTTGCCCGTACCATAATGCTACCAGCAGAAGTGCCCATTGGTCTAATAACCAGTGCTATTGGCGGTCCATTCTTTTTGATTATGCTGCTAAAAACTTACCAAGGAGCAAAGTGAACTATGTTAATTGGCAACCAGCTTAGCGTAAAAATTAAACATAAAACGTTGCTGGATAATATTGATTTTTATGTAAAACCACATGAAATTGTAGTTATCATTGGTCCCAATGGCGCAGGTAAATCATCATTAATGAAAGCATTATCAGGAGATTTGCCGTTAAGTGGCGGAACGGTAAATATTAATCAACGAGAGTTAAATGAGTATAGTTTGCTAGAGCTTGCTAAATTAAGGGCGGTATTAACCCAGAGCTACGAGTTAGATTTTCCTTTTACCGTTAATGAAGTTGTTGATATGGCGCATTTTAGTCATCAAGAACAGTGCACGCAGGCTACTTTGAAACAGTGCTCTAATGATGCAATGAAAGCCGTAGGGATTACTCACCTAGCACAGCAATGCTTTACTCAGCTTTCTGGTGGTGAAAAGCAACGTACTCAATTAGCTCGTGTATTGTGCCAATTACAGCCAAGTTTAACTCAGCAAAAAAATGCTTATTTATTAATTGATGAACCAACTGCTAGCTTAGATTTATATCATCAATATGAAGTCATGAACCAAGCCGTTACAACGGCAAAACAAGGCGCGGGAGTTGTTGCTGTTCTTCATGATTTATCACTTGCTGCGAGCTTTGCAGATCGAATTTACATGCTTGATAAAGGAAAAGTTGTTGCTCATGGCTCGCCTGAAGAAGTACTAACACAGCGCCATTTAAGTAATGTTTATAATATTAATGCAAAGCTGCAAACAGATATTGAAGATGTACTTCCTCACATTATGGTGGCGGAAAAAACACTCACAAATATATGATTTTAAGTTGTATCGATTACATATTATTGAGTGTTTTTATAAAGGGGTAACTAGGGCGTGTTGAATTTTGGTGGTTGAATTTGCAGAGGCCTGTTTGGTTCACTGCCCATAAATAGGCGATAACGCAGCATAAAGACCAAACATGCGCTTCCCTTTGAGGGACGATTAACTCTTTGTTGCCTTGTTATCGACACGATTTTCTTACCTCAAAATAGATCACTTAATTAAGCTAATTGGTATTACCGCAATGAGAGTGGACAAGTGTAGCTACATCTTGTAATTCAATATTTTCAGGTATCGCTATCTCTTTGGTTGATGCCTGCAGCCATGTTGCAGCATCATCAAGTGATTTAAATACGGCTCCAGGTATACCAAAGGCTTTTTGAACGCTCATATTCTGCAATTTTTGATATTGCTCCTCAGGAACAACGATAAGCATCGCTTGAACAAGTTGTAGCATTTTCTCTGCCGCACCATTTTTAAGCCATTCTTGTGTTGCAGGACCCGCCCCTTTAGGGTGTTGTAAGGATGCTTCATCTGTATAAACACGCACTACAATAAATGCTTCAGCTCTATCAAACCAACGATCCCATGATATTAAAGAGTCTAAGTGCATTGCTAGCGTGCACTCCCCCTTTGCTACTGTTACAGCTAATGGCCAGAGGCTGCTATCGTATTTAATTGTTGTCATACTTAATAACCTTTGTTATTGATTTTATAGATTTTTCCACGGCAAATGATTTAGCTTTGCCGTGGAAAAATCTGATTGATTAGAATGTATACTGTATGCCCGCACTAATAGTTCTTGGTTGGGTCAATACTGCTGTATCAAAGTTAGTATCAGGTTCATTGCTATCAGCAGGTGCTGTACCTGGATACAATGCAACAGGAGCATCTTCATCAAAAATATTACGTACTGAAAGATACACTTTAGCTTGCTCAGAGATAACGTAGTTCAAACTTGTATCAAAGGTCGCAAAAGCGTCTGTTTTACCGCCTTCATCGTTTGAAATACTGGTATACCAGCCATCAGTGTACTGGCCACTAACGTTAACAACCCAATTATTTGATTGCCATGTGGTCCCTAATTTCATAGAAGCAGAAGGAACCGTAAGTAATGAGTTCCCTTCTAGGCCTGAGTTTGGATAATCAGTGATCTCAGAATCTAACAGTGCAAAACCACCATAAAGATTGAACTGATCATTAATCTGCCAATCGGCATTAAATTCAAAACCAATAGTAGTTACTTCGTCTGCATTTCTAACTACATAAGCTTCATCACGTGAGTTTTCAGGTGTTAAATCAAAAGGTAGTTGCATGTCTGTATATTGCGAATAAAACAGGTTTTGAGATGTGCTTATACTGTTATTAGCCCATTGCTGACGACCATAGATTTCTAAAGAGTTTACGTACTCTTCATCATATTCATAGTTAACAATTGGTGCGCCAAAGGAAATGCCGCCGCCGCCTGCATTATACCCGCGAGATAATTGTAAACCGACAATATGCGTATCACTTACTTGGTAGCTGAGCCCAAGCTTAGGTAATAAGGCACTGTAGTCGTTATCAGATTCTATTTTTGCAATCGCTCTATCAGGATCACCGCCTTCACGTTTGCGGTTTTCTTTTTCGTAGCGTAAACCTGCCGTTAGCTCAAATTTGTCACTAAATGGGAGGGCACCCTCAGAGTAAATTGCAAAATTATCTGAATCATCAGTAAAGCTTTGTTTTACAATGAATTGGATCCAATCATCTTGTTTTGAAGTGTAGTAGCGACTACCAATAACCCATTGTTCGCCGTTATCACCTTGATAGCGTAGACGAGGTTCTATCACAAACCCTTTGTTATCAATATTCGCTTTAGAACCATCTGGCGTAGATTTACGTTCAAAATTAAAGTCTGTTGCTGAAGCCGTTACCTCTAACTGTAGTTGTTGAGTTAATGATGCGCTGTATTCAATGCCTAAGCTTTTAGTATGCGTAACATGAACGGGTTGTTGCGGAAAGTTAGAACGACGCTGATCAAATGGATAATCAATGATTTCACTATTTGGACCACTGTATTTGTTATCGGTTAGTGTGACAACAACGCGTGTACCGTATTTGTCATCGCCCTCATAAAGTAATTTCCCTCTAATTGCACGGCCTTCCATGTCAGCTGGGTCTTTAACACCAGGGTAAGATTCATAATCAACAGATGAACTACGTTCAAATTGATCTGCTGCAATTCGTAAGGAAAACTGCTCAGAAAGAGGTTGATTATAAATAGCTGAAAATCGTTTTTGGTCTAAATTCCCGCCTTCAGCACGAATTGTGAACTCTTGTTCAAACGTCGGATCTTGTGTTTCTACGCGTATTGTACCTGCTATTG
The DNA here is from genome assembly GCF_011378845.1 of Pseudoalteromonas sp. Z9A4. Lineage (NCBI taxonomy): Bacteria > Pseudomonadati > Pseudomonadota > Gammaproteobacteria > Alteromonadales > Pseudoalteromonadaceae > Pseudoalteromonas > Pseudoalteromonas sp. Z9A4. The sequence goes on along the minus strand of NZ_WTLA01000011.1, from coordinate 14,390 downwards.
CATTACGCCCAGCTAAAGTACTTTGTGGCCCTCTGAGAACTTCAATTTGTTCAAGGTCCCAAATACCTAAATCGCCAAAAACTATTTCGTTATAAGTAGCTGAACGACCATCAATTTGCCAGTTTAAGCGTGCTCTGCTGCCTGCAAAAAATGCATTCGCGTTTTCTGCGGCTCCAGTACCATCAATACCCCTTACTGTTGGAGCTTTACCAGTACCAGTGACCATTGTGATGTTTGGAATTTCGCTTAGTACGTCTCTTACTGTTCTTAATTCGGGGCGGCTTTCAAGTTCTTTACTATCGAAAACAACAACGCTATTACCACTTTGTAGTAGACTTCTTGATAATAACTCTCCAGTAACTTCAATAACGGTCATTTGATCCACTGCGTCATTGTTATCAGTATTAGCTAAAGCTATAGTAGATGTAAGTGCTGCGAGGGGGATTAAAACATCCTTAAATTTCACAGGTATTCCCTTCTGTAAATGATAATGATAATGATAATGATAATGATAATTGCTTTCAATGCTATATTCAATTGTATTAAAATACAACACTAAAGTTAATTAATGTTGTATTTTTAACTTAATTGTTAATCAGTAGAGAGGTGGTTTGGCTGTTATTTCAATCTAGGGCGATTTAATCGCGGCGTGAGGTTTGTAACCTAGTGGGCTTGGTAACGGCTCCTGCGTTACCCTACTGGCAGCGCATATTTGGCATTTATTCAACGTTATCGCCTATTTATGGGGAATAACCACACTACATAAGCTCAGCCTTGCCTAAATACCAAGCATGCGGCTGAAAATTTAACCTCGAAAGATAAACAGGTCCTAGACAAATTTTTTATCTATTTGTTTCAAATAAAAATTTTAACGACGTATAGTGCAATTTAATTCGTTAAATTGCTCAAAGGTTTATGCAGGTTGGTATAACTAGGAATTTTTGAATTCGCACTCTGTGAGCACTACATTTTTGTCACATTGGTAAAATACGGTTAAGTAAGTGTCTTTAGGCACTTGCGGTGAAAGTGCTTGGGTTATTTTAAATTGCAGTTGTTGTTCATTAAAGGCAATGAGCGTAGCCGCTTCAAAGCCAAAAAATTGTTTCACACTTGCGTACAAAGCTTTAAAAATACTTTCTTTTGCTGAGAAGATAATGGTTAACGGGTGTGATACCTGCTCTGCGAACAATCTAAACTGAGGATAATCATTAGGGTGCAAAATTTGTTCTTGTAGCTCTCGCTCTTGTTTTGCGCTCATTAGCTGTTCGATATCAATACCAATGCCAGCGATATCTGTGCGCTGAGAGGCCATTGCCATTGCAATCCCTTGAGTATGGGTAATACTAGCGATAACTTTATCAGGCCATATCGGCGCGCGATCATTGCCAGAAAGAATATCAAAAGAGGAAATACCGAGTGCGTTTAGTACTTTTTTCGCACAAAATCGGCCAGCCAAATACTCGGCCTTTCGTTTTGTGACTGCTTTTTGAAGTTGCAGCGGTGAAAAAATCTGATAACTCGAAAAGTCACTATCAATAAAGTGGTTACTATCAAATTTACAACAAAAAGTGCTGTGGCTAAGGTAGGGTGTAAACTGAGTATAAGGGGAAAGTTCCATATGCTATTTGCATTTTTCCTAGAATTAAGAGTAGCGCTTTAATGGTACGTTAAAAATATAATAAATAAAGTAAAGTTTATGACCTGTGCTGAGCTTAAGCTCATTGCGTAATGTACAATATGAATGATTAATTAACCTGAGCTCTGGATAATAAATCTATATCGAGCAGCTATTTTCAGCGCTAACTGCGTTGAATTTACTTGCAATAGGCCCGCTATTGACGCGTAAATTCGTCTTTTTTTCACTGAGAATCTCTGGCTAGAGAAAATAAAGTTAAATATCACCATGGTTCAATACGTAGTAAATCTCTTAACCAGAGCCAGGTTACTTAGTTTTTGAGTGTTTAACGAGTTTGGCACAGAGCTTTGATCTCCTGAATAAGGGCAATGCTTGCTTCGTTATCGCTATGCACACATAAACTATCAGCATGTAAAGGTAATACCTTTCCCGATTGAGTTATTACACAGCCTGTAGTTAACAATTGTTTTACTTGCGCAATCAGTGCCGATTTATTATGCACGCTACCAGGAATATTCCGCGATACTAACAGTCCTGCATCGGTATATTGACGGTCCGCGAAGGCTTCTAAAATTAATGTTAATTGGTATGTTTTGGCAAGTTGCTGATGGCTTTGTGCTTTAGCCGTTGCAAGTAGCATGAGCTTTAATGGGGTTGGGTAGATGGCAATGGCATGCATGACAGTGTTTAATATTGTTTCATCAGCCATCATGTCGTTATAAAGCGCACCATGTGGCTTTACGTAGCTAAGTGTTAATCCCTGCACTTTTGCCATACCTTCAACCGCTGCAATTTGATAATGCAGGCAGTTTGTAAGCTCTTTTTCGCTAAGATTCATTGAGCGTCTACCAAAGCCTTGCCTATCGGGGTAACTTGGGTGAGCACCAATTTGAACATTATGCTGTTTGGCAAGTAGCAGCGCATTTGCCATTACGTCGGCGTCACCTGCATGGAATCCACAGGCAATGTTAGCCATATCAATATGTGGCATTACATCATCGTCTAGCCCCATTTTCCACGCGCCAAAACTTTCGCCTAAATCACAATTAAGTTTCATATTAGTGCGCCTTTTGCGATTTTATTGTAACAGGCAGTACGCCGTTAGCAGGCGCTTCACCAAGTAACACTTTTGCAAGGGCGGTAAAAGCAGGCCCAGATACAATATCGTTTTTATCTACATCAATATTATATGCGTAAGATGCAAGTACAGCATTTGCATAATTACCAAATTTAGCAATGTCGTAAGGGGCTCTTAAGCTTATAAACACAGTGTTTTTATTACTCTGCTTTGCCATATTTAATAATGACTCAAGTGCTTTTGGTTGCTCTGCATTATTAAGTGCAAAATTAGGATCGTCTTTTAAATCATCCATACCGCCAATTTCGACCGCACTTTGATTAGGCGTTGCATTGCCGGCTATAACTACATCAGCAGCGTGTATTTGTGTTTTTGCGAGTGCAGGGTCGAACCCTTGTAAGCTACTACAGCTATAGGTGAATTTTTGCAGGCTGGTAGCTTCAATTGCTTGCTGCATTGCCATACATTTACGCGTGTCGGGCATAATAATATGAACATTACTTCCTGCTTTTAAATTAAGCGGCAAAGTACTGTTATTATTTTTAACTTGCGTTATTGCCTCTACAGCAAGTTGCGCTTCTATTTCACGATGTGCTGCACTGCCAACAACCTGCTTAGCTTCAGTAAGCGCGGTAATAGGGTCAAAATTAGTGCTTAATCTAAATTTATTTTTAAGAGAAATTATACGCATCGCAGATTGTGCTATTTCTTGCTCATCAAGTTGGCTTGATTTAACCGCTGCAACAAGCTCTTTAATAAGGGCATCGAGCTTGTTTAAATCATCCGGTGTTCTTATTTCAACGGGCATTAGGGCAATGTCAGCCCCAGCCGCAAACGTATTTATTACCGCTTGAGTTGGTGTGAAAAAGTTACTAATGCCAGCCATATCAAGTGCATCGGTTACTACAACACCTTGGTAATTAAGCTCACCACGTAAAATGTCAGTAATGATTGCGCGCGACATTGTTGCCGGTTTTATCATAGTTTTGCCATCAATACTTACAAACGTTGTGCTATCGAGCGCTGGGTACTGAATGTGCGCCGTCATGATCATGCCAGGGTTTTGCTTGGCGATAATGTGTTTAAACGGTGCTAGGTCTTGCTCGTAAATAACTTCTTTTGCATGGTTTACTTTAGGCAAACCTGTATGGCTATCTACATTTGTATCGCCGTGGCCCGGGAAGTGCTTTAACGAGGTAATAACACCGTTGTTCTCAAATCCTGCTACCTGTGCGGCGCCTAACTTACTCACTAATGCAGGGTTTTCACCAAACGAGCGTACATTAATAACAGGGTTATCGGGGTTCATGTTTACATCAACCGTAGGCGCGTAGTTTACATTGATACCCAGCGAGTTTAGTTCTTTAGCTATAACAGTTGCTGTTTTTGTCGCAAAGCTTATACCGTGTTTTTTGTAGGTTGCGCCAATCGACATATTACCGGTAAATGATGTAGCAACATCGCGTGGTAACCGTGCTACACGTCCACCTTCTTGATCTATAGATATAAATAGAGGCAGCTTACTACTGGACTTACTTGCAGCTGTTTGCAATTGGCTATTAAGCGTAATGGTTTGTTCTATTGATTGAGTGTTTTCAGAAAATAAAATAACCCCACCAATATTATACTTTGTCACTATGTTTGCTAACTCACTTGGCAAACTAGTCATTGGCGTTCGGCATTGTTTACTCGCACCTTGCTCACAGTAGTAGCGAAAGTCGAGTATTAACTTTTGACCAAGCTGCTGTTCAAGAGAAAGTGTTGATTTAGCGAAAGAAGATTGTAATGGCATTAAACACCCAGATAAAAAAACGATAGACGATACAGCATACTTATTTAGCAAAACGCTCTCCAAAGCAAAGGTTTAGTCGTACTTATGTTATGCAAATATTTGTTTAGCTTAACTACTTTTGTAAACAACCGCAAAAGCGATTGTTATAAAGGCTACAACATAAAAGCATTTAGTTAAGTCAGCTGACTTAACTAATAAACACTTAAACGGGTATAATACTTAACTTCGTATAATACGCGCTGAATTTTAGTGCTTTGGGATGCAGCTTTGCTATATAAATTACTACCCGCTTCAAATTTAAGATTTCTTATATTGCTACTCGCATTCTCTGCAGCACTGAGCACATTGGTAGGGAGTTTTTATTCTACCTATCAGGTTCAAAAAGAGCAGTTAACATCATATACGCTAAAAAGTAATTTAGCCTATGCACAAAAATTAGCCTCCGCAACTGATAACTTTTTAAAGTCTGCGCTTCAGCAGCTTGAATACTCAGCTAAAATTATTGAGCAATCACCAAATAACTCCAAATTATTAAACGATGAAGCCATTCGTTTAAATCATCAAACGGATAGCTTTAACTCTGTTGTGATTAATTTACATGGTGTAGTTGCAGCGACGTCGCCTTACTTTGAAAGTTTAATAGGCCAACAAATACAGTCTCCAGGAGCAATAGAAGCACTAAAAGAAAAACGCCCATTAATTAGTGAGCCTTATTTATCGGCAGCTGATAATTTAATTGTTTTTATTTCGCACCCGCTATTTGATTCTGAAGATAAGTATTTAGGTTATATTGGGGGCTCTCTTTATTTAAAAGAGAAAAATATTTTAAATGAGCTTTTAGAACAACATTACTACAAAGGTGGTTCGTACCTTTATGTTGTTAGCTCAAATAAGCGCATTTTATATCACCCAGAACCTGCCAGAATCGGCAACGTTATTGCTAACAATGCTGTGATTGACGCTGTTATAGATGGCGAAATAGGCACTTCAACGGTTATTAATAGCTTAAATAAGCCGATGCTCGCAGGCTACGCACCCATTACTTTATCTAAATGGGGAATAGTGGCGCAAAGACCATTAGAATCAACGCTCTCTTCGCTAGATACATTAACTATTGAAGTCATTGAACAAACAATACCTATGGCATTAGTCACATTTATTTTTATTGGTTTATTCGCACACTTTATAGCAAGGCCGCTAAAGCGATTAGCCGATAACGCAAATACACTCGATGATCCAAAAAGCTTAGAAAAACTTAAAAGCGTGAAGTCGTGGTATTTTGAAAGTCAAAAACTGAAGTTAGCGATGTTAAGAGAGGTTACTTTATTACAAGCACAAATAGGTGTGCTACGCCATGACTCACAAACAGATCCCTTAACAGATACGCATAACAGAAGAAGCTTAAACGGCCTACTTAACCAGCTTATGCTAAAGCAAACCCCGTTCGCTATATTAGAAATTGATATCGACTTTTTTAAGCGTGTTAACGATACTTTTGGGCATGACAAAGGCGACGAAACTTTAGTTTCGCTAACAAATATAATTAAAAAACTATCAAGAAGAGACGACATAGTATCAAGAATCGGCGGTGAAGAATTTGTTCTTGTGCTACCAAATGAAAACAGCCAAAGTGCCTATAAAATAGCAGAGCGTTTACGTAAAACAGTAGAATCGACAGAAATAAACACCATTGGAAAAATCACTATTTCTATAGGTATTGCGACCTGGCCTGAGCATAGTACTGATATTGCCCAAGTATATAAATGTGCCGATAAGGCGCTATATCATGCTAAAGAGCATGGTCGTAACCGATGCGTAGTGGCCGATATTAGCTAACCACAGCTTTGTTAAGTAATACTCTTTATTACCTTAAATTGATAAATACTTTACACAGAGTGCATGAGTTTATTAAGCCAGCCATCTGCTTTTGATGGCTTGTAAATCATTTCTATGCCTTTGCTATAGTGACTGTTAACCCCCTTTACAGTTATTTTGTAAGCCCTAAATCGTCAATCACAAAGTTAGGTAAATACGCTAATCCCAAAGCAATTTCACTACTAAACTAACCTTTTAAAATCCGTTATATGTTGAAAAGCTAATGACAAATAAAACACAAAAAATGCATTTTCATTAGTAAAACTAACGCAGCAGCAAGGCTTGGTAATTCATAAAATACAAAGTAAACCAAGCTATGACTCGTTAAGATTAGAGCCGCTTACTAAGGGGGAGTATAACGGGGAATTAGAATGCGACAGCGCAATAAATACAACGCTTGCAAGTAAGCTAACGGCATGTTTTAAAAACGCCCCTAGCTATTTAGAAAACCAATACTTTGCGATTAATTAATTTATAAATAACGGCGATTTTGGCTTTAAAAGTGCTGTTTATATAAAGTGTTAATGGGCATTAAGTATGTAGAAGTGTACCTGAATATACTCACCATTAAGTAATTTGACTTGAGTAAATATGTGGCAGGTAAACGCTGCATACCCATGCAGCGTTTATTGCCATTTGTTTAGCCCTAATTAAAACTGATAGCTTACCCTTGCTGAAAAGTTACGCCCAGATTGGGTGTATTGGCTAAAATCAGCACTTTGCGATTGACCTGCAATCAACTCAAAAGGTACATATTCTTTATCGAGCAAGTTAAGTACACCTACATTTAGCTGCCACGCTTGCCATTCGTAGTGTGCGTATAAATCAACAACCATGCCCTTTCGTAGTTTTATCATCGTTTGCATCAAGTACTACATCCGATTGCGATTTAGCTAAACGCAACGCAGCGGTCCAGTTAATATTACCCAGCTCTGTACTTAACAATATTGAGCCATTTAACGGGCTAATACTGGTAAGTGGCTGATCGGTTTCTTTATTCTCACCATCAACGTAGGCTACGTTTGCCTCAAGTAGTATATTTTCAGCGACATACATGGCAATTCCTGCTTCTACACCGCTTATTTGTGTTTCGCTAATATTTTGATATTGATACAAAGTTTTGTTTACATTAGGAATGTACGTTGGCTCAACACCTACTACGGCGGTTTCAATAAAATCATCGAATGCTGCATAAAAAGCACTTAAATTTACGCTAATATCGCTGCTGGCGTATCTTAGCCCAAGCTCAAACGAATCACTGCTTTCAGGGTCTAAATCGGCGTTTGGTAATATTTGATAAAACGGCTCAACGCCGTGGCTTTGATAGGCTTGGTCGTGTGGTGGTATTTTAAAGCCTCGTACGTATTGCCCGTACCACGATAAGTTATCATCCACTTGGTATATAACACCTAGCTTAGGCGAAAAAGCAGACTCGGTAATATCGTCAAGCTGCGCATCAGCGTATAGCTCATCATTTTTAGCTTCAAGGGTGTAGTAATCATATCGCACGCCCGCAATAACCGACCATGCACTGTTTTTAAACGAAATACTGTCTTGTACATAAGCGCCAATTAAAGAGGTATCAGCTCCGGGAAATGCTTTTTGTTTTTGATCTGAAAAATCAACGGTGCCATCGGCTAAAATACGTGTTTTAAAACGAGGGCGGGTGGTGTCGTATAAGTCGATATCAACTCCATATACCACTTCATGATCGGTGGTTTCTCCTTTAAGCCCTTTATTAAATACCGCTTTTAAACCTAAAATATTTTGCTCAAAGCGATAATCGTTATAATCGGTGTAGGTGCTTGCGCCACTAATCGCGTCACTTTGCTGCTCGTAACTACTATAAGACACTTGCCCGTACCATTTATCAAACGCAGCTGTAGCTACTTCTGAATGATAATCTAGCGCCAGTGACCAACTAGTGTCGTCTTCCTCGGTTTCTTGAACCGTGGGGGTTATTACTTGCTCAGTCGTTTGATTAAAATAATCAAGGGTGTATTTAAGTGTGCGTTTTTCATCAAGCTGTTGCTCAAATTTAACTAATAAAGCGTCCGACTTTGCATCATAACCGGGTAAGTTTTCGTCGTAGTTTTGTACTTCTTCGCTGTCGCGATGGCTATAAACTGCGCTTACTGCAAAGTCGCCTAAGTCTTTTGCACCGGTAATATCAGCAGCAATTTGGTTACTTTGACCTTGATACCCCAGTGCTATTTTTACATAGCTACTGTTATCTTTTAGGTAATCGCTTGGATCTTTAGTGGTTATAACCACAATGCCACCGAGTGCGTCAGAGCCATATAAAGACGATGCAGCACCTTTGGCTACTTCTACTTGTTTTACGCCTGCTACATCAAAGTAATTGCGGCCAACTAAATAGCCCCCTCCGCCTGCATAACCATCGTTGGTGCGTCGGCCATCTTTTATAAATACAACACGGTTACCACCAACACCACGTACAGTAAGTGTTTGCGCGCCTGCACCACTGCCTGTGGTTGCAATGCTTGAATCGTATTTAAACATGGTTTGTAAATCTACAGCTAGCTGGCGCTCTATATCTTGCTCGGTAATAACAGTTACTGAGCCTGTTACATCTTTAAGCTTTTGTTCAAAACGCGAGCCACTCACAACAATATGATCGTCAATTATGTTTTCGGCAAATGCAGTGCCCGATCCGAGTAATAAGGTTGCTATAGCAGTAAATTTAAATGCAGAGGGCTTCATTTTAACTCCAAATGATAATAGTTATTATTTATGGCGAGGATGTTACAACTAAGTCAAATTAAGATCAATTAATTATGATAATCATTTTCATTTAGATTTAGCTAGTTATAATAGCCGAAAAATAAAAGCCGGAGTTTGTAATGAAATACCTATTTATATTGTTTGCTTTAGTCGCTCAACCTGCACTTGCACAGGAGCGCGTTATTAGTGCTGGCGGCACCCTTACAGAAATAATTTATGCGCTGGGCAAACAAAGTACCCTTGTAGCGGTTGATCAATCTAGTATGTACCCACAGCAAGCTACGCAATTACCACAAGTGGGTTATTACCGTGATTTAGCGGCAGAAGGCGTGCTTTCTATGCGCCCAACCACCTTATTAGCGCTTGAAGGCGCAGGGCGAAGCCAAGCACTTAAACAAATTGAGGCAACTGGGGTTAAACTAATTCATTATAAAAAGCCCACCTCAGTTAATGAGCTACTTGAGCTAATTAAACGCCTTGGTACCAATTTAAACGCCAAGCAAAAAGCGCAATCACTTATTACGCACATTACAGACTCATTACCTGAAAAAGCAAAAGCGCAGACACACAGCGCGCTATTTTTACTCTCAGCTAATGAGCGCGGGCTTGTTGCCGCAGGGCAAGAAACCGTCCCTAATTTATTATTTAGCTATGCGGGCATTACTAATATAGGCGCTACACATTCAGGCTTTAAAGTAATTAATACCGAAGTACTTGCTGTAAATCAGCCTGACTTTTTAGTTGCGCCAAGGCATGTTGTACAAAGCATTGGCGGCAAGCAGGCTTTTTGTAAGCAACCGAACCTACGCTTATTAAAAGCTGCGCAAAGCTGTAACTTACTTGTTATGGATAGCCTGCTTTCGCTTGGCATGTCGCCACGTATTGCCACAGCAATTAATGAGCTTAACGAGTATAAAACCCGCTTATGAACACCCTAACATTGAGCCGCTTTGTGCCTATAACACTTAGCCAAACTCATAAATGGATGCTATTAGCCTCTGTTTGTATTTTTGCTTTGGCGCTACTAAGCATAGGATACGGCCCTGCAGGATGGGATTGGCGTTTAGCTATTGCTTGGCTTGCGCCCGAGTACTTTAATCAGTTTGATGCACTGCAAATTAATGTAGTAATGCAAATACGTTTGCCGCGTTTTGTGCTTGCTGTATTAGTAGGGTTGGTACTTGCCCAAACAGGCGCGTCAACCCAAGCGTTGTGCCGTAACCCATTGGCAGACCCATCTATTATTGGCATTAGTGCAGGTGCGGCAATGGTTGCAGTCGCGTTTATTGCACTTAGCGCGCAGTTTAATTTTAACGCTCAGTTGTATTTACCTTATGCGTCGTTTTTAGGGGCGCTTGGTGTTACCTCGCTGGTATATTTTATTGCCAAGCAGCAGGGGCAAATTAATATCACCACACTTATATTGGTGGGGGTTGCTATTAACGCGTTAGCATTCGCTGTTATTGGGCTACTGAGTTTTTTTGCCGACGATAGCGCGCTACGATTAATAAATTATTGGACCATGGGCTCATTAGGCGGAGCAAGCTGGAGCACGATTATTCAAGCTGCGCCGTTACTATTTATCAGCCTAATTGGCCTGTGGCGGTTAAAAAACCCCATGAACTTACTCCTTATTGGCGAGTCACAAGCTCAGTACCTAGGAGTAGACACTAATAAGCTTAAATTGTATGTCATTATACTCGTTGCATTAGGGGTAGGTGCGGTTGTAGCGCTTACCGGTTTAATAGGGTTTGTTGGCTTGGTAGTACCGCATATTGCCCGCTTAATGGTAGGGCCGCATTTACGTAATATGCTGCCGCTTTGTATGCTAATTGGCGTGGTGGTATTGCTACTTTCTGACTGGTTAGCACGCATTGTTATAATGCCAGCAGAGCTACCCATTGGCATTATTACCGCGCTATTGGGCGCGCCATTGTTTATTTATTTAATAGTTAAAAATAAGCGAGGTTGGTCATGATCACGTTTAATAACTTAAGCGTTGGCTTTGATAATCATAACGTTTTAAACACCATTAGCGGCAGTGCTAAAGCAGGGCAGCTTGTCGCACTACTTGGTGAAAATGGCGCGGGTAAATCAACCTTACTGCATACCTTAGCAGGAATGCATTCCTTTACAGGCAGTGTACTTTTTAATACAAAGCCTTTAGCCTCACACGCTAAAAAACGCCTTGCAACACAGCGCGCAGTCATGATGCAAGCAAACCACGTAGGGTTTGATTTTACTGTATTTGAGCTTATTGCAATGGGCCGCTACCCGTATGTAGAGTCATTAAAAATGCAAAGCGAAAAAGTACATAAATACGCCGCTATTATGGATTTAAGCCATTACTTAACTCGCCGCGTAAGTGCGCTTTCGGGCGGAGAGCAACAACGTGTTCATATGGCGCGTACCTTAGCGCAGCTTAATGCCTTTACACAATCGGCAGAGCCTAAACTAATGCTGCTCGACGAGCCTACATCAGCACTTGATATGCGCCACCAACATGCACTGCTCAGCTGCGTTAAAACCTTTGTAGAGCAGGGCAACAGCGCCATTATTGCAATACACGATCTAAATTTAGCCAGCCTTTATGCAACCGATGCTATTTTATTGCACAACAAAAAAGTGCTGCAAAGTGGGCCTATAAACACCGTATTAACTGAACAAAACTTACAACAAATGTACGCCATGAAACTGCACGTAAATCCTCATCCTTATAACGATGCACCCATGGTTTTTTCCCAACGTCAGGAGTTTTTATGAGAGAGCAAGCATTAAACGATGCACGCACCTTGGTTTACAAAACCAATGCGGGTGTCATGTCGACTATTTCTAATAATTTACGCGGCTACCCGTTTGGCTCAGTAACCCCCTATATGTGCGACGAACAAGGCCGTGTTTACTTTTTTATTAGCGATATAGCCCAGCACACTAAAAATCTAAAGCACGACTCACGTATGAGCCTTACCGTATTTGACGCCACCGACAGTGGCGATCAAAACGAGCACGGCCGCATAACGCTCGTAGGTGATGGCTCTGTTGTGCCAAGTGAGCAAGCAGACACTTTACTCAACAATTATATTGCCTTATACCCCGAAGCCGCCAGCTATCGCAACGCGCACGACTTTCAATTATGGCAATTAGACGTAATACGCGTGCGTTACATTGGTGGCTTTGGCAAAATATTTTGGCTTGAACAAAACGAATGGCAAGACGAGGCAAAGAGTTGGGACGAAAGCCAGCAGCAAAGCATGATTAATCACATGAACGACGATCATCAAGATGCTATGTCGCTCATATTAATGCAGCACTATAACGTAGCTGATAACACCCCAATAATGAGCGGCTTATTACCCACAGGCTTTTATATACAAAGCCAAAAGCGTAACTACTTTATTAACTTTAAAACCCAGTGCAACAGCCCGTTAGAGGTACGTAAAGCGCTGGTTGAGCTAACCAACCAAGCTCGAAGTAACTAAAATAAATACATGACGACATAGTTAACCTGAGCTCTGGTTAAGAGATTCACTAACTATGTCGTTATTTTATAAGCAAGCTGTTTGCTCGCTTCGCTTGCCTAAAGCTTTAAAAGCCGCTTGTTGATGTTCTTTTTGTACATAGCGAGGAGGCAAAGGGTTAACCTGTAATTGGTATCCACTTTGATTAGCTTGCACATTCACTACCGGCGATATCCAAACAACATTTAACTCCGGCGCTAAACGCTTAATAACGCGCGCTATACCTTCGCCATTTTTTACATGAAAATCGCCCGCTATATGCATTACCTGCGTATCTTTATAATTATTTAAATAGTTAACGATAGACTCCCCCATGGTTTCATCCCATGTAACTTGCGCAGCATAATAGTTTTCATTTTGACTGGGTGAGCCGTGGTGCATTGACGCCATAAAGCGTTGTTTATAGTCACTGGGGGACGTATCAATAGTGGCTGCAATATAGCTTTGCTGTGTTTCATCAAGCTTATTTAGGTAACTTATGCCTTGCCTGCCAATACACGTAACAATATTTTTTGGCGCATTTGCAGCGATTACATCGCTATTGTTCGCTTTTGCCAGCTGTACCAGCGCACGATAATCGCTTTTGTAATTAGACCACGCTTGGGTGTTATCAATTAAGTATTGCTCACCGATTTCACTCTTAACGTACTGGTTTAAAGTAAGCTGATCGGCGCGGCTAAATTGTTCAAGCGACAGTGCTGTGCGTTTGTTACCTACACTTAATTGCTCAAATAACTCAGCCTGAAATAAATGCACGCCCGGATGTGTATGCCATTCACCCACTAAAACCACATCGGCATTTAGTAGCTTGGGCTCTAATAATACAGAGCTAACAGGCTTTGCTTGTGCATTATAAAGTGCTGAGTAATAAAGCGATGAGCTTTTATCAGGCACCGTGGCTGTTGTGCTACAACCACTCAAACCCGTAACTAACGCCAGAGTTAACATAGACTTATTCATACACACCTTTAAAACCCTTTAATGCAAATAATTATCAATATCATATACTTGTAATACCTATTAAGCCAGCCAAACTGCTGCTTACTTACATAATCAAGGAAATGAGCGAAACGCGCATTTATATGCCTTAACTTTGCTTGTAAATATTAAATAGCTTTTGATAGCAATGCCTTAGGTAATTTGTTAAAACTGTATAAAGTAGAAACATGAGCGTGACATCGGCAGAAGTATGCTCGATTCGCGGCCTATAAAATTGTTAGATGTTAAATGGAGTTCTATGAAGCATCCACTTTTTAGTGAAAACATGGAAGATGGTTTTAGCCTATTCTTACTAAAATGTTCAGAATCAAGAAGCTGTCTCTTATTTGGTACCTCAGCTCTTTTGTTATTTATATTTGCAAGTCAAAATACCAGTTTTATGAGTTTCCTTAATGAACACTGGTTTGGTAACATTCTTAAGATTTTATGTGTAATTGGAGCTTTATTAAGTTGGTTTTCAGCACAAGCACATTCATATAAAAATGGACACTTTAAACTAGTAGCTTCCATATTCTTACTTTGGCCCATTATCTATATATACTTGTTTTATATACAGTTAACTAAAAAACCTAACGTAAATATCAAATGAAAAAATTATAGTTGGCTGTTTTTTGTTCCTAAAACCATTTTGGTCAACTATATTTTTCCGCTTATGTAAGCGTTGAGGCTGTAGAATTACTCTTTTTAGGAACGTATCCAACTATTTTTTTGTTGGTTGCTTTTTAACCTTGAATCCATCTGTTCGCT
>NZ_WTLA01000010.1:0-142440 GCF_011378845.1 Pseudoalteromonas sp. Z9A4 | reverse complement strand
CATCATTATAATGCCGGTTTAGCGCCAAATGAATCTGAGGTTAGATATCAAGATTCCAAAACTGTGGCCAAATTTTATTGACCACTACAATTGATGGGTGTAAATTAAAGTCCAATGCGAGTAAAGAGTGGAGTGGCACATTCGATGAGTTAGGTCGCAAAAAAGCAAAACTAGAACGCGCAAGCAAACGTATTATTGAACGCCACCAATCACAAGATGGACTGGGCGAAGAATTGATAACTCAGGATTTAAAACAAAAAGAAAAGCTAGATAAAAGTGCAGATAAAATCACCGAGTTTTTAGCCACTCACGAAGAGAAAACAGGCAGTAAAGGCAAGCCTGTTAAAAGTAATATCACTGATCCAGATAGTGCAAAAATGACGACCTCAAAAGGCACAATCCAAGGTTACAACGGCATAGCGATAAACGATGATAAACACCAAATTATCCTGCAAGCACAAGCGTGGGGCTCAGTAGGCGAGCAACAAACTTTACAGCCAGCCGTTGCACAATTAAAACAGCAACTCGCTAAACTCAATACAGAAAAAATGGAAGATGAGCATACCATCAAATTCACCGCAGACAGTGGGTTTAACAGCGAAGTAAATCTTGAATTTATGGCGCAAAGTGGGTTCGATACCTACATTGCGGACAACCAATTTAGAAAACGAAATCCATTGTTTAAAGCCAGCGAAACATACGAAACAGAGCAAGAAAAGCGCCGATTAAAACGCAGCAAAGGCAAGCCACGATTATTTACCTCAGATGATTTTCATTATAATGAAGCAACCCAAATTTGCCGCTGCCCCGCAGGCAATGCAATGTGGCGAAGCGGGATAAATGTAAAAAGTCACAATCAGCAATACACGCGATTCTGTGGTTATTTAAAAGACTGTAAAACGTGCCCGCTACAGCAGCAATGCATGCGAAAGCCACCCATTAAAACGGGGCGACAAGTACAGTTTATAAATAATGAATCACGCAAAAAGCTGAGCTATGTAGACAAAATGAAAGTAAAAATAGACAGCCCCATAGGTCGACGACAATATAGCAAACGACTCGGGTGTATTGAGCCAGTGTTCGGGAACATTACAGTGAATAAAGGCATGAATAAATTGACCTTACGGGGTCAAACGAAAGTGAATGCGCAATGGCAACTGTAT
Source organism: Pseudoalteromonas sp. Z9A4 (assembly GCF_011378845.1). Taxonomy (NCBI): domain Bacteria; kingdom Pseudomonadati; phylum Pseudomonadota; class Gammaproteobacteria; order Alteromonadales; family Pseudoalteromonadaceae; genus Pseudoalteromonas; species Pseudoalteromonas sp. Z9A4. The sequence continues at coordinate 141,277 of NZ_WTLA01000010.1, read as the reverse complement.
TGTCTTGTTCATAATATAGAAAAGCTGCAAAACACGATGCATTAAGAAGGGTAAGCGCTTTTACCCTAAATAAAAGCCACTCAAGTACCCGTAATCCCGTCCAAAACGCCAATTAAAACAACACCAAACTCCCACTTTATATTCTGCATAAAATACAGTAATCGATTGAACCAAAATAGGAACTCAGCTATGGTTTGTTTATCAATAAAAATAAATAAAAAAACGAGTTAATCTACAGGCTCGTTATATTTTTCATCGGCATCGGCATGGCTAATCAAATTAATTCACTAGAAGATTTATTTAAACTTATCTCGATAGAAGATGATGAAGTCATCTATAGAGGGCAATCCAATGAAAATTGGTTGATGATTCCTTCGATAGGGCGGTTTGAAAACACCCCAACGGCTAAATTTGAACGCTTTTCTTGGAAATACATAGAAGAAGATATGATTCATGCTTTTCAAAAAAAAGCGATTCCTTATCTCAAATCAGAAGCTATACCTAGCAATCATTTTGAGTGGTTGGTTTTAGCTCAACATCATGGATTGCCAACAAGGCTGCTTGATTTTACAACTAACCCTTTGAAAGCTTTGTTCTTCGCTGTAGAAGACATAGGTGTTAATGGAGATGGTGTGCTCTTAAAAGCTCATTATAATCATTGGTGGAGCCGTATTACTGAGATTTTTAATAAAATCGACGATGACAAACGTTTGGCTGTATATTTTCCTGATCACACTAATCATCGTATCATTTCACAGGAGGGTTGTTTTACTATTTTCCCATTACCTAAAAATATGGAAAAATTTCATGATATTAAAAATAGTAAGATGTATAAGCATGGTTTTGAATCTCTAGATAGTTTTATAATTCCTCATGAGGCCAAATCTAAAATTCGCGCGCAATTACGAAAACTTGGAATTGCTCACCATACAATTTACCCCGGTTTGGATGGGTTATGCACTGAAATAAGACGAGACTTTGAGTTTCTTTGGTAAAAAATATAACAACACGCCCTGAGGTGGACGACTAGTAAAATTTAGCTATTAATTGCAAATTTTAAAAGTGGTGAGCCTCTGCGTTTTAAGGCCGCTAAATACGTCGATTCATCGTAGGGTGTATTCGTTTTCCAACACCTAAATACAATCCTTATCCATTTAAATGCCAGTGATCTAATAATGCTGTTATGCGGCTTACCCTTGGCTTTTTGTTGCTCATAATACGCTTTAGCCCAAAACGAATAACGAATAGAAAAGCCTGCCCATTCCACAAATGTTTGCCTTAAAAAGTGGGGCAACTATAACGCCAATGAGTCCACATTTTTTGACCACTGCGCTCAATAACAGGCGCTATACCAGCGTACTTTTGAAGCTCTGCAGCATCATTATAACGCGCACGATTACTCCCAAGAGCAACAAGTAAACGTGGGGCGAGTTGTGGACCTGCGCCGGGTAAGCTATCAAATATCTTTTTATCCTGCTGGGCTTTATAAGCCGATTTTATTGCTTTATTGAGCTTTTCAATGCCCTTTAATAACACTTTAAATTGCGTGATAAGCACTTCAACGAGCATTTGATTAGGTACAATTACTCCTTCGTCCAGAGTTAATGGCATCGCATTTTTAATACTATCTAGTCGTGTATTATTGACCGCGCAATAGTGTGAGTTATGACTCTCAAAAAAGTCGAGTAAAGTCTGTTTTCTTGCTTTTTTAACCGCAGTGAGTGATGGCCACTTTTGAATGAAATCGCAGAATATATACGTGTCTTTTTCTTTAAACCATTCAAGGGCCTGCGGGTAATAATTCTTTAATATCGCCGTTATTTTATTGGATAAATCGATACTGTCTTGCACTAAACTTCGGCGATATTCAACAAGCTGAGATAGCGAACGCATAGCTGCTGACTCGGGCTCAATGACAGAGAGCTTGTCCATGTGTAACTTAAGAATTTCAACTTGCAGAAAGGCATCTGATGGGTCATCTTTTGCGCCACTGGGCGTAAAAGCCTGGCGGTATTTAGCAACAGCACAAGGATTAACGGTGAATAAAGTAAGGTGGTCGTATTTAGCTAATGCATAAATAAGCGGCCCTTTTTTAAGTTCGCAAACAATCGCTATTTTCTGCTCTGGATAACGCTGCTTAATATCCATAGCCCATTCATGCAACGCTTCAGGTGTGTGTTTAATAACGGTGTAATGATATTTATTAGTGCTTGTTGGATGCTCACAAATATCATGTTTTTTTATCGGCCCAATCAATGCCAATGAGTACAGCAAAATTATCAACGTTATATGCTTTCATTTTATAGCGCCTACGGTTAAAGTTAAGGATGGAATGTGCTTAAATCTCGTTTCTCGCAGGTCTTATAGATAGTCTTGGTCGGCAATCCCTGAGTATGCGTTTTGAAATCGAGGTGCTCTGTTGGCTCGAACGTCTTGTTAAAAACATTGGATGTTTGGCATTCAATATTCGTAACCAACAGAAGCATATTCCACTTAATATAATAGTCAGTTACTTTTAAATTAAGTGGCTTGGTCGAACTATAAGACGATTCAATAAGGACAAAAAACAGTTGGTTTTGCTCCTGTGTGAATTACAGTTACACCCAACCTAAATCTTGTAATGCTTTAATAGCGCTTAGAGTTAATTACAGGATCTCATTTTTTAATTGAATTTGGCTGTTGGAGTTATTTTACAGTCTCGTTAGTTGCCTAGGATAATAATGAGAACACTTCAGCTTTTAGGTTTTATACTTGCGATTGCAGGGTTTATTTTAGGCTACGTGATGCTAGCCCCAATTGATGGTGAAGCATCCGACGCTTCAGCAGGAGGTACAGGCATAGGCATTATGTTTATGGTGTTACCTATACTTGGTTGGTCTGCGTTAATATTAGTGCCCTCTTCAGTAGCATTGTTCAACCATGAAGTAAGAGAACGCACTTATTTCAGAGGCAATTTTTGGCTAAACCTTTGGAAAGTAAACCTAATTATTTCTTTTGGATATATTGCCGTTGTCTTATATTTTGCTTACATATGGTTTAAGGGCAGCATTGGCAATTAATAAGACTTTAAATGCGTAATACCTTTAATTCATTCTTACCTACTAACACTTAACCCAAACTAAGCACTAACAACCATCAGGTTTAACGCCATTAGCATTAAACCTGACAGCTCAAACTCAACCAATCAACGTTAATTAGTCGGCATTAAATAAATCTCGCGTACGCTGTTGCGCTGGTTTGCTTCAATAGCAAACAGTACTGCGTCGGCTACATCTTGTGGGTCGAGTTTATCGGGTTTAGCTTCATCAAAAAATGGGGTGTTTACCATGCCTGGGGCTATGGTTGTGCAGCGGCCGTTCCAATCGCTCATTTCCTCAGCTAAGTTTTGTCCAAAGCCATAAGCAAACCATTTAGTTGCACCGTAAATAGAGCCACCAATTGGCTTACGGCCAGCGGCAGAGCTGGTTAATATAAAGTGACCTTTATTTTGGCGTAAATGCGGCAGTGTTAATTTTGCAGTCCACAGTAGGGCTTTAATGTTTATATCAATCATGGTTGACCACTCATCGGGGTCGCCTTTTTCGGTGCCTGCGGTTGAAACACCCATACCCGCGTTAGCAAAGGCTACATCTAATCGGCCAAACTTTTCAATGCCTTTGGTAACTACGTTTTCAAGCGCGGTAAAGTCGGTTGCATCTGCGGCTACGCTCAGTGCGTTATCTGATCCTAGCTCGGCAACAAGTTGGTTAAGTTGCTCTTCTCTACGGGCGGTTAATATAACTTTATGACCGTTGTTTACTAAGGTTTTTGCCGTTGCTTCACCAATGCCACTAGAAGCGCCGGTTATGAGTACTATTTTCTCTTTTGCCATGGTTTTTTCCTTATTAACAAATGAATAAAGACGCAGCTCAATGTGCGCCATGCAGTTATTGCGCTATGTCAAAATTGACTGATAAATCGTCAGCTTGCGTTAGGCTAATTTGTTTTAGTTGATAAATATTAAAATCAGCATCTATTTGCTCTGCATCGTCTATGTGTGCGCTACATGTATAAGCAAGTTGGTAGTCGCCTGGTGTTATGAATGCGAGTTCAAATTCGTATTCATTATCGTCTGCATCAAATACAACATTGGCGGTAGCTAACGGAGCGTTATCAGGCGTTTGGTCATCTATTTCATGAATATCTGTTGGGGTTTGTGCCTGCGCAGAGTAAAGGTAAACAGCATGGCCAAATGATGAATCATCAGCGGCAAGATCAATGTTATCAGTCTCGCAATTGTTTATAAGTGTTTGGCTTACAGAGCCTTCAATATCTTGTGATTCAGAGAGATTTTGTAAACGCACACCGCGAGGTTTTAAAAAGACTTCGTTATTATTTTGTGGATCAACTAACGATTTTTTTAAATCAAACTCTAATACAAACTCGTTGTCGGTTTGATTGAGTGTAAAGCCATCTAGCTGTATTTCACCCACGCCATCATTACCTTTTCTTTTTACGATAAGTGGTGCAATGCTGCCGTCTTCATAAACTACGTGAGATGTTAAGCTAAGGTTGTTTGTGTCGCCGTTTATTACTTGCGCGCGGATCCACGAATAATCACCTGCAGGTACTTCTTGATCGTCAAGTAATTGAAAAATATCGTCGCCCGTATAGTCTAGTAAGTTGACCATTTGCGCTAAGGTGGCATCGTTTTTAGAACGAGTTTCAAAGCTAACTTCTTCACCTTCTTGGGCTTTAATTGTTATTGAATCAAATACAACGTTAACTTGTTTTAAACCAGCGACTGGAGCGTCGGAAATACCTAAACTAAAAGTTGCTTTATCACTTGTTTGTGGGGTTGTTTCAGCATCGTCATTTGATGAGCCGCAGCCTGCTAAGGCAAAAATAATAGCGCTACTTAATATAGTTGATTTAAAGTTCATGGTTGTTTCCTCTTATTCGATTTGTTAAGTGTATGTATTTAACCCTTAACCTAAATTGAATTAAAAATATGAGAAGTTATAACTTTTAACATGCTGTTTTAAAACGTTTTTAATTTCATCGATTTAATCGTTTTTTACTATATACTCACGCCACTTCTTTTGAAGTCGATTTTATTAGATTTAACCATTATTTTGCTGAGTTTCAGCCACATTTATCGGAACAAACATGAAAGATAAACTCTTAGCGTTTTGGCAAAGCCATTCAGAAACAATCATCACTTTAGGATACAAAGTGATTTTAGCGTTGGTGATTTTAGTTGCGAGTGCCTTAATTGCACGCTCGGTTAAAAAAGCGATTAAAAACTCTAAATCGCCATTAAAAAGAGTGGATAGTACGCTGCTTCCTCTTTTATCGAGTATTGCTGGTTATTTAGTTTATATAATTGGCGGTCTATTTATTTTAGATATTTTTGGCGTAAACACGGCAAGCTTAATCGCGCTAATGGGTGCTGCTGGTTTAGCGATTGGTTTAGCCCTTAAAAATACGCTGAGCAATATTGCTGCGGGTATTATGCTGCTAATACTCAGACCTTTTAAAATAGGCGATTTTGTTGATGCCAGTGGCACGCTTGGTACTGTGAGTGAAATAAACCTATTTACCACTATTTTTAAAACCACCGACGGTCTTTATATAGCATCGCCTAACGGCAAAGTGTGGGGTGGCAATATTAAAAACTTTACCCGTAATGGTAAAAGACGAATGGACATAGTGGTGGGGATTTCGTATGCCGACTCTATTGACGTTGGCTTAAATGTACTTAAAGAATTAGCCGCATCAGAGAGCCGATTACTCGCAGAGCCTGCACCTAAAGTAATGGTGACATCAATAGGCGAAAGCGCAGTAAATATTCAGTTACGTGCGTGGGCTGTTAATGGTGATTATTGGCAAACTGTGTGGGATTTAAATAAACGTGTTAAAGAAGCTATTGAAGGTGCTGGGCTGAGTATTCCGTTTCCGCAGCGTACGCTGCATATATCTGAGTCTATGGCGTCGGCAATAACTGTTAACAAAGATGCTTAAATATGTATTAACATAAACATAAACACGAATAAAAATAGCGAGCCTTGGCTCGCTATTTTTGTATTAGCCTTTGTGTAGGCTGAGGTATTAACCTTCTAATTGAAAGTCGTACACTGAACCTAAATTAAGTAGTTGGGTAAGCTCATCAAGTGCTTGGTAGCTTTCGGTGAGCAGCGCTGAGTCTGCAAAGTCACTTGCGCCTAATTTATCGCGGTAGTTACGTTTTGCCCAGTCACACAGTTGTGTATATTTAGTATCAGTTAAAATAACCTCTGGGTTTACTGCAGCAAGTTCTTGCTCGTTAAGGGCTACACGTAAACGCAAGCAAGCTGGGCCACCGCCATTTTGCATACTTTGGCGTAAATCAAAAAACTGTACTTGATTTACTGGGTTATCAGCCATAATCATTTCTTCAATGTAGGCGTTAACTGCGCTGTTGCGTTTACACTCTTGTGGTGCCACTAACAGCATTGAACCATCTTCAAGGCTCACTAGCTGGCTGTTAAATAAATAGCTACTTACAGCGTCGGTAATGCTTACTTTATCGGTAGGTACTTCAATAATATAAAATTCTTTATTGCCCACATACGCTTCGCGAATATCTTGCAGTGCCAAAGCTTGGTTTAAAAATGCTTGCTGGTGGCACAGTAATACATTGGCGTTACCTACTGCAATTACATCGTTATGAAACACGCCTTGGTCTATTACGTCTGGATTTTGCTGTAGTAAAATTTGGCTTGAATCTTTTAAGTTATGTAAGCGACAAATTGCTTCTGAGGCTTCGAGTGTTTGCCTTGCTGGAAACTTAGCTGGTTTTGGTAATTGGCTGTTAAACGCGCTGGCACCAAATACAAACATTTCAAGGCCTTGCTCGCCGTGGCTGTCACAAAAACGAGTATGGTTTGCTGCACCTTCGTCGCCAAAAAAGCCTTGGTCTGGCAAATGGGTGTGGTGCGCAAAGTATTTGTCGTTATTAAACATCGCTTTTAATAAGCGCGTAGTGGTTGCAGGCTCTAATGAACGATGAAACTTATTATTTAAATTAGCTGAAGTAAAATGTACTTTGCCATCGGTTGTATCTGGAGATGGCGATACCGTAGCGGCATTGGCTGTCCACATTGCTGACGCTGAATAACACGCGCGTAATAAAATAGGATCTGCTTTAAATGCTTTATGAATTACTTGTGCATCGTTACCGGTAAAGCCTAAGCGGCGCAGTACGTTTAAGTCGGGGCGCGCATGAGGGGCAAATACACCTTGAGTTAGGCCTTTGTCGTGCATGGCTTTCATTTTTTCAAGGCCTTGAAGCACAGCCTCTTGAGGATTTGAAAAGCTTGCTGCGTTATTTAACGAGGCAACATTACCATACGATAAACCAGCGTAGTTGTGAGTAGGGCCAACTAAGCCATCAAAATTAACTTCCAAAGCGTGCATACAGGTTCCAACTAAAATTTTTTAATAGGGTGCAACAATACAACGCAATAGGGTTGCTTGCAAAGCTATAAACGCAGTGTTTTTACTAATTTTTCGATGTTTTTATATGTGTGATTTTTGCAGGGAGCTTCGTTTTTATATTAGGTGGCTAATAAGTAATTAAATAAGGTTTATTCATAAATTTCATAGTGTGCAAAAGCTTAGCATAAAGTAGGTTTATACATTTAAGCTTTATGCCAAGCCTTTACACAATACGATGCTACTTAACATAGGCGCGTTCTTTATCAGCGGTAGTGCGGGTATTTGTTGGATCATTAACTTGCCAAACGCTAATGTCTAAACGCCATAAAAGGTAAAGGGTATGGTATAAATTGAACATGGTTTTTCCTTGGTATTTTCACTGAACACATCAGTTTATAGGAAGAAGTATGCCAACATTAACTTGAATATTTTATGAATAGAAATCAGGTGTTTAGTATTTAAGTGTAAATACATACTTAAGGATTAGCACCAAAGAGGTGAAGTATTACTAAAAGATGCACCAACGTGGTGTGTTTTTAACAAAAAGCCCTGCAACTATTAGGTCACTTAAATGTACAAGGCTTTTTTAAAAATGTAGTCACTTAAAAAGAAAATTAGCGGCCTACTTTTCCTTTTACTAAAGGCTCGAACGACATTACTTTAAACTTACCGTGGCTTTGATTTTTGCCATTATTAAGTACAGGCGAATTATGTAAATCGTCAACGGTAAAGTATATTTTATGATCGGCTCCGTAGCTAAAGCCATCAGGCCAGCTTAAGCGTTCGTCCTTAAATAATACTTCGTAGTCGCCAGTGGGTTTAACTACGCCAATTGCGCCATTGGTTATGTCGGTTACATATATGTTACCGCCGCCATCAACAATAATACCGTCTGAAATTGGCTTAGTGCCGTAACGCGAAACTTTGTCTTCAAGTGCTTTAGCCGAAAGGCTCTGGTTATTTATATCGCTGGTGGCAATGCGGTAAACCGACGTGCCCGACATAGAGCCAAAGTAAAGCCAGTCTTCGTTAGGGTCGAGCGTAATTGGGTTAACACCTAAGCGTGCTGGTTGTCCGCCAAGGCTCATTGTGCGCCCATCAATAACCATATCGATATTTTCGGCTGTGGTGTAATGGCTATTTTGTAATACTCTGCGTGCGACACCTGTTTTAAGGTTAACCGTAATAATAGCGGCTTGGCTGCCTTGGGCTGTGTCGGCAATGTATACAACGCCATGTTTATTATCGATGACTAAATCGTTTAAAAACGAGGTGTCGGTAATGGTCGGTTTAGCCAGATAAATAATTTTGTGCAGTTGCTCTTTGTTTGTATCCCAACCTACTAAGCGCCCAGCGTGATCGGGTCCTGAAGTGTCGAGCATCCATAAAACGCCATCGCTTGATACATTTATGCCAAGTACGTCGTAAAAACCTTTACCGTTATTGTACGCGTATGCCCACTCTTCATTAGGGTAGGGCTTAGTTGTACCATCGCTTAAAAGCTCCATAATTTTTTGCTTTTGGCCAAAAAAGCCATGCACAGATAAAAACTTTCTGCCCGATGGGGTAATAGCAATGTTGCCCGGTGGGTGCTGCGCATCAAATGTGGCTACTGTTTTTAAATCAGCATTTTGGCCAGCGGTGTTAGCAGTTACGGCGCTGCTACCTAAAAGTGCCGTGCTACACGCCGCTGCTAATAGTAATTTTTTAATATGAGTCATTTTTAAAACCTTTTAAAACACGTTTATTGTTTAAAAATTAAGAGCCTAATCGGCTAAGTCGTTTACTACTAAATCGAGCAGCTGCATCAACTGCTTCGCTTGCGCTGCATCTACACTATCAAATTTACATAAAATATTTTTAGGAATATCGGCCGCTTTTAACTTGAGCGATTGGCCATGCTGGGTTAGCTGCACTAGGCGTTTGCGTTTGTCGTGCTCATCTTTAATAACAGCCAGTAATGATTTGTCGCTCATTTTTTTGAGTATTTGGGTCATTGCACCGCCGTCTATCGCGGTTTTATCTATTAGCCCTGCAATTGTTATTTCGTCTTGCTCCCACAGCGCCATCATTACTATGTATTGTGGGTAAGTTAAATTTAGCTCGTTTAAAGGCTCGCGATACGCACGCGCAATGCTGTTAGATGCCATATATAACCGGTGGCATAACTGATTTTTTAACTTTAATTGCTCAAACGGCATAACGTTATCCTTTATTTCGATACATGCTATTTTAATTTGCATACAAAGTATTTGCAATCTCTAATTACTTGATCTATTATTTTGCACACAAACTAAATTGATTGATATTTTAAAACTTTGGAGTTCATTATGAATGTATTACAAAACGTAGCTTACACTGCAAAAGCAACTGCAACTGGCGGCCGTGAAGGCGTAGCTAAATCTGATGATGGTCGTTTAGATGTAAATTTATCGACACCTAAAGGTTTAGGCGGAGACGACGGACAAGGCACTAACCCAGAGCAATTATTTGCCGCAGGTTATGCAGCATGTTTTATTGGCGCACTTAAATTTGTAGCAGGTAGCGAAAAAATAGATTTACCAAGCGACACACATATTGACTCACAAGTGTCTATTGGTGCTATTGAAGGCGGTTTTGGTATTGCAGTAAAACTAGCTGTATCACTAGGTGATATGGATAAAGCTGTAGCGCAAACGCTTGTAGATAAAGCACACCAAGTATGCCCATATTCAAACGCAACACGTGGCAATATTGAAGTAGAGCTTTCAATTATTTAATAACTAAATAAAGAAAAGTTATAAAAGCACACAACGACAATTAGTCGTTGTGTGCTTTTTGCGTTTAAGGCATAAAAATTAAATATACGATAAAACGTATATTCACTATTCCATATGTTGTTGTTTTGTTTTATTGTGTATGCATAAGCACAGTGAGGACAGTATGGAACAATTCAACCCACTTCAATTTTATAAATGCCTAGCGGACGATACACGTTTAAAAGCAATGCTGCTAATTAGCCACGAAGAAGAGTTGTGTGTATGCGAACTTGTTGCTGCACTTAAATTAAGCCAACCGAAGGTATCTCGCCATTTAGCACAGTTAAGACAATGCGGATTATTGAGAGACCGTAAACAAAATCAATGGGTGTACTACAGTATTAACAAAGCACTGCCAGAGTGGGCTAAAAATGTATTAACGCAAACGCTTACTGCTAACTCTTCATTTTATCAAAACGATTTAACGCGCTTAAACGCTATGGGTAATCGCCCTGAACGTGCAGCTAGCTGTTGTAACTAACTAATAAATTAACTTATTAAAGGTATTTTATTATGACGATTAAAGTAGGTATTAACGGTTTTGGCCGTATGGGGCGTTTAACGCTGCGCGCAGCAGTTGATTGGCCAGAAATAGAGTTTATTAAAGTAAACGATGTAGCGGGCGATGCTAAAACCCATGCTCATTTAATTGAGTTTGACTCAGTACACGGGCGCTTAGCACAACATATTACCAGCGATGAAAACTCATTTAGTGTAGGTAAACACACTATTTTAGTGACGAATAATAAAACCATAAATGAAACTGATTGGTCAGATTGCGATGTAGTAATAGAAGCCAGCGGAAAAATGAAAACAACTGAGTTGCTAAACCAATATTTAGCACAAGGTGTTAAGCGCGTTGTAGTAACGGCGCCAGTAAAAGAAGATGGTATTTTAAATGTAGTAATGGGTGTAAACGATGACCTATATAACCCAAGTGAGCATAAAATTGTTACGGCGGCTTCGTGTACAACTAACTGTTTAGCGCCAATAGTAAAGATTTTGCAAGAGAAAGTGGGCATTAAGCACGGCTCAATGACCACGATTCACGATATTACCAATACACAAACTATTATTGATGCACCCCACAAAGATTTACGCCGGGCACGTTCGTGCGGGACTAGTTTAATACCAACCACAACCGGCAGTGCAACGGCTATTACGCATATATTCCCTGAGCTTAAGGGCAAGTTAAACGGCCATGCTGTTCGTGTGCCTCTTACTAATGCGTCAATTACCGATTGCGTATTTGAGCTTGAGCGCGGCGTTACACAAAGTGAAGTGAATGACTGGTTCAAAAGCGCTGCAAATAACGAGCTAAAAGATATTTTAGGCTACGAAGAAAGACCGCTTGTATCTATAGATTACAAAACAGATCCGCGCAGCTGCACCATAGATGCCCTTTCAACCATGATAATTAATAACACTCAGCTTAAGTTATACGCTTGGTATGATAACGAGTGGGGTTATGCAAACCGTACTGCTGAGCTAATGCTTAAAGTTGCAAAAAGTGATGTGGTTTAATCTCGTTTAAAAAGGTTTAACGCTATGTTTGCTCAGTTAGCTAGTTTACCAAGTTCTATAAAACAATATTTAATAATTACTGGTAATTACTGGGCATTTACTTTAACGGATGGTGCGCTACGGATGCTGGTGGTGCTGTATTTTCATCAGTTAGGGTATGGTGCATTTGCGATAGCCATGCTGTTTTTGTTTTATGAAATTTTTGGTGTGATCACCAATTTAGTCGGTGGTTGGCTTGGGGCACATTTAGGGTTAAACAAAACCATGAATGTAGGGCTTGGTCTGCAGCTTGTCGCTTTGGCCATGCTCTGCGTGCCTGGAGATTGGCTAACCGTTGCCTATGTTATGGCAGCGCAAGCACTGAGTGGCATAGCTAAAGACTTAAATAAAATGAGTGCAAAAAGCGCTATTAAGTATTTAGTACCACAAGACGATACAGGGCAAAGTCAATTATATAAATGGATTGCCATACTTACTGGCTCTAAAAATGCGTTAAAAGGAGTGGGCTTTTTTTTAGGTGGCTTGCTACTTACCGTATTTGGCTTTGTAGGTGCGCTAGTAAGCTTAATAGCTTTACTTAGTGTTGCGTGGGTTATTAGTTTAATTTATTTAAAAGGCAATATTGGCAAAGCCAAAAATAAACCTAAGTTTAAAGAGCTATTTTCTAAATCGCGGGCAATAAACTTACTTAGCGCAGCGCGTTTATGTTTATTTGCGGCGCGCGATGTGTGGTTTGTAGTGGCATTGCCTGTTTACCTAGCCGCTCAGTTTAACTGGGATCATTGGTGGGTAAGTGGCTTTATGGCCTTATGGGTTATTGCTTATGGATTAGTGCAGTCGCAAGCGCCACGTATAACCGGACAAAGTGATTCAAACTCACACACAGTCAAAAAAGCGTATTGGTGGGTTGCTTTATTAAGTGGCGTAACCAGTATTTTAGCGTTGCTGATGCAGTTTGATATAGCGGTACATTTTACGCTTGTAATCGGCTTACTTATTTTTGGCGGTGTATTTGCTGTAAATTCATCATTGCACAGTTACTTAATAGTAAGCTTTGCTAAAAACGACGGGGTATCGCTCGATGTTGGTTTTTACTATATGGCCAATGCAGTAGGGCGTTTGCTTGGTACGGTGCTTTCTGGGTGGGTTTTTCAAGTATATGGGCTGGTGGCCTGTTTATGGGTAAGTGTGTGTTTATTAATTATGGCCTCAATTACAACGGCATGCTTGGCTAAGCGCTAAAAACTCAACGTATTGTATTAATTTCAATTTTTTTAACGATATTCATAGCTTCGTTGGTTAGATCTACTAAACTATACACGAGATTTAACTAGAGGGTGAGATGAATGCGAGAAATATCGCTAGCAAAAAAATTACTGTGGCTTACTGTTGGAAGTATATTTATCACTGTACTAGTGCTTTCGAGCATTTTATGGTGGCAGCTATCTGCAAGTAATACCGAACTAGCAAAAAAATCAGAAAATTATATTGTTGCTGAAGTAGAAGAGAAGTTAAATGCTAATGCGGCCATATATGGAGAAAAAATAGCGGGTTTTATCAACGAAGCTTACCGAGTGCCATACTCTTTAGCTGCTTTACTAGGTGATGCGGCTAAAAGTGAAAGCCTTAGCCGAGATACGGTAGTAAGTATAAACCGCTCTATTTTAGAACAAAATACATTACTCTCATCTATCTACTCTCAGTTTGAACCAAACGCGTTTGACGGACAAGATTCGAGCTTTAACAAGGGCTATAAACACTCTGTTGATGGCGATGGTACCTTAGAAGTTTATATAACACGCGACCAAAATGGTGCGATAAAGCAGCAAAAAGTAGCTAATGCCGCCGATAAATATATAACCTCTTTAAATGAGTTTGGCATTCGTGAAGCGCATTGGTATTTGTGTGCAAAAGACACAATTAAGCCTTGTATTATGGAGCCGTACTTATACGAAATTCCATCAGGAAATTCAGTAATGCTTACCTCATTAACAGTGCCTATTTTAAAATCGGGCCAGTTTATTGGTTTGGCAGGCGTTGATTTAACACTGCCGACTTTTCAGGCTATGACTGAGGAGCTTTCTAAGCAGCTTTATAATGGCGAAGCTAAAGTAACTGTACTTAGTGATATTGGTTTAGTTGTAGGAAGTAGCCATTATAAATCTAAATTAGGGCGTCCATTTAAAGAAGCAGTTAGTTCTGGCTTGTTTAAAGAGCTTGAAAAATTTAAAGGCCAAAAAGGCATATTTAAAACATCGTCTGAATACTTGGTTAATTACCCTATAAATATAAAACTGGCTAATACACACTGGTCTTTACTTATAGAGGTGCCAAGTAAACTGGCTCTAGCGGGCCCAGATGCCTTATCACAAGACATGGCAGACACTGCAAACGACTTAGGCGCGATGATTTTAATTACAGGTGCCGTTATTGCCGTTATTGCTTTTTTAATAATGAAATTTGTTATTGGTAGTGTGGTTGCACCTCTTCAACAAATTCAACAACGCGTAGATAACCTTGCAAGCTCAGAAGGAGATTTAACGCATACCCTTCATGTTGAAACACATGCAGAGCTCATTGCTTTAGCGGGGGGCTTTAATGCCTTTTTATCAAAGTTACGTATTTTAATCACAGAGCTTAAAGATGTATCTGATCAAACCAAGCAACAAGGTGAGATAGCGCAGCATATTGCTATTGATACCAAACATAATGTGCAATCGCAATTTCAAGAAATTGAAAGTGTGGTAACGGCTATGAACGAGATGAGTGCTACAGCACTCGAGGTTGCCAGAGCATCAGAGCAATCAGCCCAGCAAGCCGATGAAATAAATAGTTTGGTCGTAAGCAGTGAGTCAAGCTTATCGTCAGCGATGACGCAAGTTAAAACAATGTCTGAAGAAATTAAAGAAGCTAACCAAGCCGTTGAAAAAGTAGCTTCGCGTAGTAAAGATATAACGCAAATATTAGATGTAATTCGTACTATTTCAGAACAAACAAATCTACTAGCACTCAATGCCGCCATTGAAGCAGCACGCGCTGGTGAACATGGCCGAGGCTTTGCAGTTGTTGCTGATGAAGTACGTGCACTTGCTTCTAAAACACGTTCATCAACTGATGATATAAGCCAGTTAATAGATAGCTTATTATCTGAAGTGGGTAACGCTTCTACTGTTATTGAAAAAGGTGTAATACGTGCACAGGATGCCGTTGATGAAACATCAGTTGCCTTTGAAGCCCTGCACAGTGTTGTAGTTAAAGTTGACGAGATAACGAATCAAATTACGCATATTGCAACTGCTGCGGAAGAGCAAAGCTCAGTAACAGAAGAAATAAATCGTAATTTAACGCTTATATCTGATGCAGCGTCGCAGCTTGCTGATCTATCTGCACAAGCGGGAGATAGCAGCGAAGTGCTTAACAAGCTTGTTGCGCAACAAGATTCAGAACTTAATAAATTAAAAACATAATACTTATACCAATCCGCAATAATACTTAATCAATTTGAGGAGTTAAATCTGACGTTAACTACGTTAAAAATTTCTGATATAGAACAACTAAATAACGAAATTTTTGCCTTGTTATCGACACGATTTTCTTCCCTCAAAATAGAACACTTAATTAAGCGAATTGGTATTATTTAGTATTCCGATAAAATAAAAACGGCAGTAATTAAATTACGGCCGTTTTTTATTCAAATAATTGATAAAAGGTGTTTATAGGGTTTTTATGATCTTAAACATTTGATTGATCATAGGATGAGCTAGAGACTCAACACCTGGGCGGTTAAAATAACCACGTAATCCAGTAAACTGAACCTCAAAAAATCGTGCATATTCTTGCGCAGATATATTATTACTCAACTCATTGTTTTCAATTGCTTGCTCAAAAAGAATCGAAAGATAGTTTTCAAATTTATCAGCTAAATCTAAACTTAGTTGATATAAATTGCTGTCTTTATCAGCAAACTCGCAATTAGCTTTTACTAACATGCAAATAGCACTTGGCGTACTTTCTTTTTTTGTGACTACATCCTCAACAAAAGCACGTAAACCACCAAGAATACTGTCTGATGTAGATAAGCATTCTTTAATCTGGCTTTCCATTTGGACAGTGTAGTCTTTTAGCGATTCAATATAGAGTCCTTCTTTTGAACCAAAAGCAGAATAAATACTTCCTGGGCGCATGTTTACAACATCTTGTAAATCACGCGTCGAAGTTGCATGAAAACCCTTCTCCCAAAATAGCTGACTTGCAAGGCGGACAACTGTCTCGCGCTCAAACTTCACCTTATTAACCATGTTGTTTCTCAATTAATTTGAACATTTGCTCAATTTTAACTTGAACAATCGCTCAAAATCAAATATTATATATCTCGAAGTTACTTAAAACTATTAATTATTAGGAGCTAACCATGGCCGAATTTACTTTATACACTCAAGAAAACGCACCAGAAGAAGCAAAACCGTTACTAGCTGATTCAGTAGCAGCATTTGGTATGCTTCCTAACTTACATGCAGTAATGGCTGAAGCACCAACATTACTTAAAGGTTACCAAGTACTGCATGAGCTGTTTCAAAAAACATCATTCAATGCAGAAGAGCTAACAGTAGTATGGCAATCAATTAACGTTGAACACGCATGCCATTACTGTGTTCCTGCACACAGTGGTATTGCAGCGGCAATGAAAGTTGACCAAGGTATTGTTGATGCACTTGTTAACAAAACACCACTTGAAAACCCTAAGCTAGAAACTCTTCGTGAAACTACACTCGCAATGACACGTGAACGTGGCGTGATCAGCGATGAGCAAATCGAAAAATTCTTTGCAGCAGGTTACGGCAAGCAACAACTACTTGAAATTATTGTAGGCTTGTCTCAAAAAGTAATGAGCAACTACACTAATCACCTTGCTGATACACCAGTAGACGCTGCATTTAAAAAATACGTAAAATAAATACGATTTTATAAATGACAAAAGGCAGCCTAGGCTGCCTTTTTTATGTTTATAAATCGCGGCTATTTAAATTTAACCGTTTTTGTACTGCGTGTATAAATACGTTGTTCGGGCTTTGTCCACTCACCCTTTTTAAGGTAAGAGGTCGATACAATAAATTTATCGTCTTTTAAATCACTAGTAGATTTAACCTTAGTCACTCCCTCTTTACTGCCTGTTACTTCCTCATAGACTACAAACTGAGTAGGGCTTAATACCGTTATTGTGCCTTTAGTGTAAAATCCTGCCGTAGTGAAATAATAAAATACGAGTGACTTTTTTTTGCTATCATAAAAAATCATTGACTCACCGCCATACTCACCCTCATTAATCGTGTGCATGGTACGAATAGCTTTACCGTTTAAAGCGCGTTCCCAACGGCCAACATCTCGTGTTTTTTTAGCGCCTTCTGGTACTTTAAAGTCTGCTTGCCACGTTCCTAAGTAAGGTTTAAACACTTCTAGCTCTTTATCAAGGTTACTGGCAGTTTCATTAGCAAAGCTACTAAATGTGCACAAATATAATACTAAGAATAGCGATTTAAAATATGTCATAATTTGACTCTTGTTGTTAGGCTCTTATAAGCCCAGTATAGGTGGTAGTTAATTGATAAAGAAAATATTAATCACGTTCTCATTACTTTATTTAGCTGCCATTTGGCTGGCTTACCCATTGCAATACTTACCCGTTTATATACCAATATATGTACCAGGTTATGTAAGTGTATTAAGTGCTATAACCTTTTTAATGTACGCGTGGGATAAGCGACAAGCTAAGCGTTCTTCACATACAAAAGTAAACCGCACGCCAGAGCGTACACTGCAACTACTTGCATTATTTGGAGGGTGGCCGGGTGCATTACTTGCTCAACAATTACTTCGTCATAAATCGCAAAAGCGCAGTTTTATAGTGCTACTTTGGCTTTGTATTTTAGTGAATATAGGGGGCAGTATTATTGCTATTTATTTTCCAGATTTATTGCTAGGCTAAAAATATAAATAGGAAAGGGATTTTTTATGACCAATACAAAATCGGCTGGCGTGACTTTAACGCTTATTTTATTTTTATTAATACCAATGCAAGGATATGCAGACATGTTTGGCTTTTTTAACAAACAAGACGTTACGTTGTCATTGCCTGTAAAAGGTAGGCTATTAAACAATGGTGAACCCCAACAGGGCGTTAAGGTAACAAGAGAGCTGATTTATGGTGATACTTATATTGATGAAGCCATAAGTGATAACAATGGTTACTTTTATTTCGATAATAAAACAATACGTACTTCAAAGCCTTCAAACATGTTTTTTAATAGCTCTTTGCTACAGAGTATTTATATTGAAAACAAAAAAGATGAAGATTCAGTCTTGTGGTACACCACAATACAGTTCACCGAAGAGCAAGCACTGCTGTCTGATATATTAAATAACTTTGAATGCGAACTTAGTGAAGAGGCTATAACGTACGATATACCGATAAAAAACACTGGTCAATTTTATACAGTTTATACGCGTTGTAATACCAATTCGCTTAATTAAGTGGTCTATTTTGAGGGCGGAAAAACGTGTTGATAGCTAGGCAAAAAATTCGCTATTTAGTTGTTCTAAATGAGAATTTTTTAACGCAGGTAGCGACACGTTTAGCCCCGCAAAATGATTAAATATTATTGCGGATTGGTATAAGTTATAGAAATTAGTGAGAAGTTTGATAAAGCCACTAATATTCATCTATTAGTGGCTTTAATATGACGATTAACGTTTTAACTGTGCTTCTTTTTGGTTTAGTAAACGAATTATAGGGTTTTGCTCTAATATTTTACTTTTCAAAATATAACCAATAATTAGTCCAGCTATAAAACCACCAATATGCGCACCATAATCAATGCCATCAGGGCCTGTTACTGCACCAAAAATGTTAAATCCTAACCAAATAGCAAAAAACCATACTGCAGAAAGTTTCTTCTGATAAATTACAAACATAAAAGTAAGGCTTGCGTGTCTAAACCACATTAAGTACATGCCAAATAAACCTGCTATTGCGCCACTTGCACCCACGCCGGGTATATTCGACATTGGACTTACAATGTAGCTTGCAAACGAAGCGAGTAGTCCACAGGCTAAATACCATAACAGAAAGCGTTTATGGCCTAAAACGTCTTCTAAGTTATCGCCAACTACGTATAAAAAGTACATATTGCCGACTAAATGCATTATAGAACCATGTAAAAATACGCAAGTTAATACAGTCCACAACTCATTACCCTCGCTCAAATCTGCAGGTGTCATAGCAAAGTTATCAATAACATAACTAAATGAGCTTGGATCTAAAAAATAAAGTGCAAAAATTAGCGTATTTAAAACAATGAGGCCGCGAGTGACCCAGGGGGTTTTTTGTGGCTTAATATTATATTCAACAGGCATTTGCGTTAAAAATTGGAACAAGTAGGTTTTCCAACTTACTTTTTGATTTAGCTCGCCTAAACTCGCTTTTATTTCAGGGCTATTTTCAACACTTTCAAGTTCGTCCTTATCAATCCACGTCCCGTCGCAGTGTCTACAAACATCAATTTCGGTATGAAAAGCTTCAAGCAAATGAAAACGCTCTAGACTTTTTTTACAATCAGGGCAGTCAAGTTCAGAAATTCCTAATGGTTCACCAAAGTGAGTTTCAAATTTGTCACCCTCTGGGCCGTCGTTTATTTCAGAAATCATCCTGTTTACTTCATTTTTTTCAAACCATAAGCCGCCACATTCACGGCAAATATCTATTTCTTCACCTTGATAATTGGTTACTTCTAATGGATGTTCCTTACAATGTGGACAGCTTTTAGTTAGCATTTTCTAGCTCCTTTAGTGAACCAACAGAGATATCATTCTGCTGTAATTCCATTTTTAATTGTTTAGCGCTATTTTTTAGTGCGGGTAGCGTTTGAGTTTTAATTAAGTCTGTTATTTTGGCTAATTCGACAGAAGCTTGCTTAGCAGATATTTTTCGATCTATTGCGGCATTAATGACAAAGTCAGCTCGAGAATAGAACCGACGTATTCTAGTCAAAAATTCACTCGGTGTTTCAAGCGTAGTAGGCGAAAACTGCATGGTTTTCCATATGTACAGCTCAAGTGTGGGTTTAAAAAATTCCATTTCTGATTTTGGTGGGCTCTTCGCTAAGCGTTCTGCATACTCAGCTACCGTATTTGCGTTATCATTAACTTCGTCATACAGCGACGTACGCAAATAGTAGTTATCTTCCATTTTGCTAAATGAATCAAACTTAAGCGCTTGTTCTAAACCGCTTTGAGCCGCCAGAAAAACACCAAATACAGTAGAAATAACCATAAAAAATTGATTTAACCAAAAACCAGTGCTTTTCAGTTCTTTATGATCGACCGTTTTAAGGGCTTGAGTGAATTTTTGAGTAACTACAGGTGGTTTTGTATTGTTTTCTGGAGTGTGATTAGTTGGTTCCAACAGCTTATTCCTTGAATATTTACTTCCTTTTTAGGCACGCAATAATACTTAAAAATTAACCAGTTAGCAATGCCACTACCTGTATTGAATATACTTTTTCGTTTATTTACCAGCATATGCAAATAGCTGTCTGGTATGTTTTTACTTAACTTAAATACCTAATAAAGCGGGTATTTAAGCTAAGACAAAACTATTTTAAACTTTAAACTTTTTAATTAAGTCATCTAGCGAGTCGGCCAAACGAGAAAGTTCATGGCTCGACATATTCGTTTGTGTAGCGCCAGAAGCTACTTCAGCAGCAACGTCGCGTATTACTAATAAGTTTTTATCAATTTCACGAGATACATTTGCCTGCTCGTGAGCAGAAGACGCAATGGTCGCATTTTGACTGTTTATATGCGCAACTGCAGTCGTTATCTCTATTAAAGCTTTGCCTGCTAACTGCGATATATCTAAGCTTTTTTGTGCCTTGTCGTGGCTGCTTTGCACTGAGATTACCGTGTTTTTAGTTCCACTTTGAACTGACTGAATCATTAGCTCAATTTCTTTTGTTGATTCACTTGTTCTATGAGCTAATGCACGAACGCCATCCGCTACAACAGCAAAGCCTCGGCCATAACTACCCGCTCTTGCAGCTTCAATCGCGGCATTGACAGCAAGTAGGTTCGTTTGATCGGTTACATCTCTGATCACGTCAAGGACCGAGCCTATTTTATTGACCTCTGTGGCTAAGTTTTTGATACCGTCTTGAGTTTTATCTATTTCGCTAAGAAGAGCGGTAATAGTAGTCACTGTATCTTCCACTTGTTTTAAGCCAGCTAGAGCTTGTTCGTTTGCTGAGTCTGACTCGCGAGATGTGTCGGCTGAGTTTTGCGCAACATGTTCGGCTGAAACCGTTAACTCCGTAACTGCGGAAATAGCTTGTTCTAACTGCTCATTTTGCGAAATGATACCCTGCGTAGATTGCTCAGTAACAACGCTTAGCTCTTCTGATGTAGAAACTAAGTTATGAGACGAGTCTTGAATTTTATTAATGGTATTTCTGAGAGTTTGTTGCATCTGACTCAATGCAATAATCATACTTGTGGTTTCATCATTGCCTTCATCGCTAATCGATTGGGTTAAATCACCTTGGGCTATAGACTGCGCTAGATGTAAAACGTTTTGCATAGGTTTTATAATGCTTCGGGTAAGCGACCAAGCAAAAAACCAAACTAAAATAATGGCGACACTTAATGTAATCCACGCAAAAAAAACAGATTGGTCAAAAACGTGTTGTGCTTTAATTTTGCTATCGCGAATATTTGCTTGCTGACTTTCTACAATGCTATTAATAGCTTGTGTTACGCCATCGCGAATCTGCTTCATCTCATTCTCTTGAAGGCTTTCAACTCTTTGTAAATCATTTTCCGTTAGCAATTTCATTTGTTGATTTTGTAGAGATAAAAACTTATAAATATCAGATTCAATCACTTCTAATTGGTGTTGTTCATCTTTAGTTTTAAGCAGTAGAGCCATGTTTTTCATGTTGTCGAGAAGTTTGCGTTTAGCGCTATCGAAAAGTTGTTTGTATGAAAATTGCTTAGCTGTAGTTGCGTTAATTACGTTACTATTTTGCAGCCTTAAATTATAAAAGTCAGAAAGTAGAGTTAAGGAGGTTTCAAGTGCTGGCACATTGGTTTCTGCAATGGCATTAATTTCGGAGTTTAATTGGTTCAGTTTAAATATTGAAATCAGACTAACAATAATAACTAATAATCCGATAAAACTAAAGGCGAGCGCTGATCGCAGCCGGATTGATATTTTTCTAAGCATGTATAAAACCCAAATGAAGGTGAATAATTTTGAAATATAAAACTATAGATAGAGATATATTAAATATTTATTAATATATGAAGCGTTTCTATTATTTAACTTTTATTATAAGTTGTTTTCTATTTATATAAATAGAGCTTTTACTTTAATTCTTAAGTGGCTGTTGTTTATGTGTTTTAACTGCGGGTTTTAAAGGGTAGTTGGTTTATTATGATTTTTATATTGCTTTTTTTAAAATTAATTACTGCACAAAAATGGATTAAATATATTAATTAAAGAAATGGTTACAAATATAATGGCGAGACTACAAAATACTACAAAAAAGATACATTTATAGTGTGGATATAATTGATTAATGACCTATGTATTTGGCTGTATTGGTCAACTATCAAGCTAAAAATAAGATGGCATGATCTTCTCTAATTTAAATGTAATTAATATGTATGGGCAAGGCTCTGTTTATCGCATAAGGAAGCATATTTATCATTATATAATTGATAATCTGTTTTCACTTTAGCTAAAAGTTAAGCTTTATTTTTCATAGATAAAGGATCTGGCTTTAAAAGCACAGCGCCGCTTTTATTTTCGCCTAAATGATCATCTTTATTGTAAATTGGGCAACTTTTAAGTGATAAGCAACCACATCCTATACAACCGTCTACTTTGTTGCGCAGGCGTTGCATATGCGCAATTCGCTCATCAAGTTGCGCTTGCCAATGTTTTGAAAGTGCTGACCAGTCTTGTTTTGTTGGTGTGCGGTTGTCGGGCAGGGTAGCTAAGGTGTTTTTAATCTCATCGAGCGTAATTCCCATCGCTTGAGCTGCTTTTATTACAGCTACACGGCGTAATACATCAGGTTTATAGCGTCGCTGATTACCATTATTCCGCCAGCTCTTAATTAAAAACTTAGTTTCGTAAAAGTGAAGAGTAGATACTTTTACACCACTTCTTTTTGCTACATAGCCAATGGTTAGATTAGCTTCGGTTAATTTTTTTTGTCCTACGGGCATAATTTTAATCCTTCAGTTGACCTCAATATAACTTGAGGTTTTAAGCTTCTACCACATTAAAAAAGGAGCTAACTAAATGCAACAAAAACTTGAGCGTAATACTATTATTATTTATTCAAGCGCACGAAAAAACGGCAATACCACAGCCCATGTTAATAGCTTTGCCGAGCAAAATGATGTGCGCGTAATTTGTCTGGATGATTATAAAATTGCGCCGTATTGTTATGACAAAAACTATAAAAATGATGACTTTTACGCGCTATTTGAAGTGGCTTTAAAGTACGACCATTGGGTGTTCGCGTCTCCTGTTTATTGGTATAACACTACGGTACAAATGAAGTCTTTTATAGATAGGATCACAGATTACATGGATGACGAAACCTTGAAGCCGAAGTTACGGGCTTTACGTAATAAAGATTTTTCGTTGTTATCAAACGCATCATCGCTTGAAGCGCCTGATATTTTTGTAGAAATGTTTAAACGAACATTTAGCTATTTAGGTATGCAGTTTATTAACCACCATCATAAAAACACTTAATCGGTAGCATGATAAGCTGCCCTTTTTTCTTTGCTTCTGTTAGTTTTATAAATAGGTTAACTTATTTAAAACACAGGATTGTTTATGAAATACCTATTATTGCTTTTACTTATAAGCCCATTTTCGCAGGCGGGTGAAAACCTTATTAAAGACTTTGGTTACTTTTATAGTGTCCCGGAGCATGTTCAGATAAATGACTCTACGGTATTCAAAATAGCCTTTGATGTTGGTGATGGCGCTAAAAAAGGTGAGCAGAACAATTCAATGAACTCACTTGCACGTTTTATTAATATGCATGTAGCACACGGTGTAAAACCAGATAACATTCAATTAGCGTTAGTGGTACATGGCAGTGCTAGCGTTGATGTATTGGCTAATAGTGAATATAAAGAACGTTTTAAAGCAGATAACAAAAATCAAAGCTTAATAAAGCAATTGCTTACCACTAACACAGTAGTTTTTGTATGCGGGCAATCGGCTACGCATTATAAAGTAGCGCCAGGGCAACTAATTGAAGGTGTGCAAATGTCACTTTCGGCGATGACAGCACATGCTCAATTACAACAACAGGGTTATACACTTAACCCATTTTAATGATTAAAATGACAAAAAAAATACTCTGCTTTGGTGATTCGAATACCTGGGGTTTAAACCCTGTAACGGGTAAGCGTTTTGATGAAAATACCCGTTGGACATCGTTATTAGGTAAAAACTTAGGATGTCACTTTGCTGTTATTGGGGCAGGGCAACCTAATCGTACGTTAGTGCATAATCCGCCGTTTGATGGTGTGATTAGTGGTGTTAGCTACCTAAAGCCTTATTTAGATAAACATGAGCTTAACTTTATTATTATCGCTCTTGGTACAAACGATCTAAAAAAACGTTTTAATTTAACACCTAGTTTAATAGCAGGTGGCTTGAATGATTTAATTAATTCAATACATATCTATTATAAGCAAAGTAGCATTTTGAAAGCCCCCCAAATCATTATTGCCAGCCCACCTGAAATAAAAGTTACAGAGAAGTATTCACGTATATATGAAGATGCCGATATAAAAGCAACAGCGCTCTCTAATGTATTTAAGTGCGTGGCGGCTAATAATAGATGCGCTTTTATCGATTTTAATGCATTTATTAATATTACAGGCAGCGACGGCATTCACTTTGAAAGTAACCAACATTTAACTATAAGCTTTGAAATAACTCAGCTAGTACAATATTTATTTAACAATTGCTAAAGCTATCTATTTGAATTTAGTGTTACTTATGCAATCATCTAAATAAAGTAGTGATATAAATTAACAACTTTGGGATGCTATGAAAAAGTACCAACAAAAATCTATTATAGCTGCTTTAACTGGAGGGTTGGTTTTTGTAACTGGTTGCCTTATTTTGCTCTACTTTGCATCGCAGCAGCTCACTATGCAAATAAATGCCGATATTAAACACATTATTAAACATGTGGACGCTGCTGTATTAGAGCGTCGCAGTGTGCTTATTCCTCTTAATAAGTTTGATTTCAAGCAGTGCGATGAAACTACATTACTTGAAATGCGACGTGCATTATTTGATTCAAAATATGTAATTGATATCGGTTTTTTTATTGGGAACCAGTTAATGTGTACAACTGGAGCTGGCTTACTAAGCAGTGTAATAAAAGACCGAGAGCCTGACTATATCCGAAGAGATGAAGGTGTACGCGTGCGTTTTGAGCCGCAGTTGTATTTATTATTATTCACTGGCCGACCTATGGAAGTCGTAATCGTTCGCCAAGGTGATTTCAATTTGATTATGGAGTCAAAAGCATTTAACTCTGCCAGTATTGAGTCAAAAAATTGGGAAGTTGTCTATAAAGACTCCCAGGAATTGCATCATTTAGCAGGAACCAAAGGCACGTATAGTAAAATAAGTGACAGCAGTTATTTACCGTACGAGAGGAGTGTTGCTTGTAGTACTGAGAGTACCTATTATTGCACGGCAGTGTACTTACCTTGGAGCCAGTTTTTCTCTAATAACCATTTTTTATTAATTATCTCCTTAATCTTAACTTGCTTAGCTGGTGTGTCGAGTGCGTTATTGGTTAATGCAGGAATTGCTGCACGACGATCTACTAATCAGCGTATTCGTAAAGGGCTTAAAAAGGGAGCATTTTATTGGACTTACCAGCCCATTATTTGTTTGCAAAGTGGCAAGCTTATTGGCTGCGAGGTACTTGCACGTTTTGAAGATAAGTACGGTGCTTTATTTCCAGATGAGTTTATTCCGGTTATTAGAAAAAATAATTTAACATGGATTTTCACTAAGGCAATGATAGCGACCACCCTAAAAGAGTTAACCTCTATAGAGGCATTGCCGAAAGGCTTTAAAGTGTCGCTTAATATATTTCCATGTGATGTAGAGCTGGGTAATGTGTCGTTGCTGCCGCAAATAATAGAGCTTGCCAATTCACGCTTTATTATTTGTTTAGAGATAACTGAAGATGAATACCTTGATACAAGCATTGCGCATGCTCATTTTAGAACCTTGGTTGAGTCGGGATTTAACTTATCATTAGATGATTTTGGTACGGGTTATTCGAATTTAAGAAACTTACAAAATTTGAGTTTTCACCAACTTAAAATTGACCGTACGTTTGTTCAAGATATAGCAACTGAGGGTTTAAAAGCCTCCATGATCCCACATATTATGGAGCTTGTGCATAAGTTTAATTATACCTGTGTGGCAGAAGGAATTGAAACCACTGAGCAAGAAGCTATTTTAAAAATGGCGGGTGTACATTACGGGCAGGGTTGGAAGTATGGAAAACCTATGACTGCATCTAAATTTAAAAATTATATAGATAATCAGCATTTTTAGATCTTAACAGCCATACTAAACGTATCGATATAATATATAAAAAATTAGGTTTATTATGATCAAATTAACATTAAGTGCCTTTGCATTTTTATTACTTAGTGCGTGTACAACACAGTACCCAAACCAGCAATTAACAGGTAAGCAGTTCCCAAGCATTAGCGGCGAAAGCTTAGAGCAAAGCATAGTAACTATACCTAGTGATTTCAAAGCAGATAAAACACTTCTACTCATTGGATACAAGCAAGACAGCCAGTTTGATATTGACCGTTGGTTAATTGGTTTAGATATGGCAGGTGTAACGCTTCCTACATACGAACTACCAACCATTGCCGGCATGGCGCCACGGATGTTTAGTACATTTATAGACAGCGGTATGCGCAAAGGCATTCCTAAGGAATTATGGGGTGGGGTAATCACTATTTATAAAGATGGTGAAGCAGTACAAAAATTTACAGGCAACCAAAGCCCAAATAATGCTCGTGTTGTACTCATAAATAGCAGCGGAGAGATTGTGTATTTTTACGATCGAGGGTTTTCGGTTAATGCGCTAAATAAATTAAAAACGACTATAAAATAAACCACTCAAAATGTTTGTATAGACTAATTTACTCAAGGTTTTCTGAGTTATTAACCCACTAATCCGATCTGTTATTTATCTTATAAAAGTAATTTGTTGAACTCGGATTTTAGTTTTTTGTAGTTGATTTTATTAGTTTTTATCTCTATTAGTATGAGAAATTATAACTGTATTTTAATACCAAAATCTCATTGTAAGTTGTATTTGATTTAGGTAATGTAGTGTAAATGTTTCAAGGACGAAATTTATGCCTCATATAAACTCTGTATTCGTAAAAACAACATTTCAATCATCTTTCCATTCCCATAATTACTCCACTATTTTAAGAACACTGCAAGCCCTGTTTAGTGATATTAAAATGGACGACGTTGTTCCTAAAGCTGAGCAGCGAGAAAATTATGATTTGTTTTTAATAGATGGTGCTAAAAGCAAATGGCAAGACCTTATTCCAGCAGATCTAATTTGTTTAGCTAAACATCATAACGTTGTCATTTTTAATGTAAATAAAGAAGACGTGTGCGAGCAAAATTTATTGCTTAACCATTTTAACGGTGTTTTTTATAAATCTGATCCGCCAGAAGCTATTTTTAAAGGCGTAGTTCGGGTTAATACTGGCGAGCTTTGGTTTACACGTAAAGTTATATCAAAGGCATTTAATGATATTTTAGCCGTGGCATCGTCGTTTAATAACCTACATGACAACATTGAATTAAAGCAAGACCAATACGAGCACTTAACAAAGCGAGAAAAGTCTGTTATTCATCTAATTGCACAAGGTGCGAGTAACAATACTATTGCTGAAAAACTTAATATTAGCGACCACACTGTAAAAACGCACTTATATAGTGCGTTTAAAAAAACTAACTCACGTAATCGAGTGGAGCTTGCTAATTGGGCTCAGCGCTATGTTTCTGTTTTATTACCTGTGGCTAAATAGCTTATTGCACATTGAATTCCCCTATAAAGGCTACTTTTAAGTAGCCTTTATATTTGTTATAACACCTATGTGATTAGCTCACTTTTTTGGCCCATAAGCCTTTATCAATACCTTTAGTTATAAGGTCTGTAAGTGCTTTTTCTATTGCTTGCGTTACACAAATACTCATAGGTTCATTGTCACTAAAGCCTGCTTCAGCTTCAGCTAGTCGTTTGTAGCTTACGTATCTAAAAAAGCCTGCTCGCATTTCTTGGCTTAATACTTTTTTACTGGTAGCTACACTTAATAATACTTGTCCTGTACGAACATCAACAGCGCGTAAGTATATTGAAATAGCATCTTCACGGTAAAGCTCTGATGCGCCTATACCAAAGTATTCCATACCCAAACCACCTGTTTTTACATTGGTGTCGTAGCTTATAATACCGCCCTCTAAAATAATTTTAGCCGTAGTAAGTGGAGGTAAATCAGCTTGGTTAGGATTATCGGCTTGGCCTGCACGAATGATTTTTCGCTCGGTTAAAATGTTTTGTAAACCTTCACGCTCTACGGGAGTAAACCAATCAGATTCATGTAGTGCTTGTACTAGTATAGAGTTAGCCCCTTGAGTAACGGCAGTTGAAAATGAGCTGACGTTAGTTTGTGGCTTATATTGGCCTGTTTGATCTCTAAATGAGTAAACCGATACTGGAATACTGCCCACAGGTTTAGGTAGATTTTTTAGGTCTGCAAATAATTCAGTCGGTTCTAGGCTAATAGCTTTTTGCTGTGATGGTGGAATAAGGTTGCCTAAACTTGCACAGCCGCTCAAACCTAGTAATGTTATTGTTATTAGTAGCTTATACATTATCCAAACCTCGGTACTTCAATGATCACAACAGAGTCATCTAATATATTTGTTATTCTTACTGTAATAGAGTCGGTTGTGCTGGTTATAACTTCAATTTGATAATCACCACTCATAAATATAGAGTCTTGATTAAAAAGGCTATCTTCTATGTCCTCACCAAATGCCATATCGGTAATTTCTCTTACCATACGATTTAAGTAAGTTCGCTCTAGAGTTTCTTGAAATTGTTCAGCGTAACCTTTTTCTATTACCGGTGCTTTGTGTTTGTTTTGTGCTTGAGCCTTACTCAACAGCATATTTGCATTTAGTGGATTACCACCAAAGCTTGGGTTAATTGGGGTATAAATTATTTCAGTCGCTTGGGGCGAAAAGCTTAATATTGTTATTATTATAAGGGCTGTTTTTTTCATTTTACCATCCATCTTTAGCCATATCTGGGGTTGATGCAGCCATATTTGAGCGAGCCATTGCATCTATTACAGTAAAAACAGCTTGCTCAACACGTTCATCGAGCGGCTCTAATCTACGGCCTAAATAAGTTGCGTAAACAAGCTGGTTATTCATTATTAAAGAAAGTTGTGTACCCGCTTTTGGTATGACGGTTTCTTTTATTTCGATATTAAAACCAGCTGTTGAGGGTAAATCTCGCCAGTAGTTTGAAAATTCATAATAAAATTGATGACCAAAGCGGCTGATACTTCTGTCGAGTAATAAGCCATCTATTTCTAGTTCATCAGCAGCATGAGCAGCCCCAGAAAAACATAGGAAGAGTGTGAGTAAGTAACTATTAAAGTTAATATTTTTTTTCATAATTTAAAATAGGGGAGAGGGTCGCTCTCCCCACCTCAACAATTACATTTGAGTAATTGTTGCTGCGTTTCCATCACCAATTTGAGTAACAGAAACTGTGCTGTTAAAGCCAATTACAGAGCCTTCAACAATATTGTCGTTACCAATTTGAGTAACGCTAAACGATACGCTTTCACCACCAACTAAAAATGCTGATTGTTCAACGCCAGTAACCCAGTTACCTTCACCTGTTTGTGAAATATCAATACTGTGGTTATTGCCTTCAACCATCATATCAATAAGGTTTAACATGCCATTTTGGGCAATATCAATCTGGTTATTGTTACTGTCTAAAATACCAGCAAGGGTAACAATTGCTTCATTTTGAGAACCATCTTGCGCAATATCGATGTCGTTATCGTTAGATGTAAGCGATACATCTGGATATGACGATTGAACAAGTACGGCATTTTCATCGCCTGATTGCACTAAATCAACATCGTTATCAGAACCATTAAAGTTAGCTAAGTGAACTGAGTTTAAATCACCCACTTGATTAACCATAAACTCATTATCAGAGCCAATCACGCCCATATAAGTTTCGTTTAAGTCGCCTATTTGTGTTGCTGTTAATTCGTTGTTATCACCAATAACATCTATAGTTGATAAGTTTTCAGAACCAACATGCGTTACAGAAACTTCGTTATTTGAGCCTTCAAACAAGTTAGATTCAATGGTATTCATTGCTCCTTCTTGGTCTAAATCAATTTCGTTATCATCGCCAACAACCGTAGCAAAAGTTACCGCATTTACATCGCCATCTTGCTCAACTAAAAGTTCGTTAGCATCACCTGAGATAGAAGTAAATGTAGCTGTGTTTCGATCGCCTTCTTGTTCAATATCAAGTTCGTTTTCATTGCCTTGAAGGCTGCTTACTTTAAAGGTGTTCCAATATCCGTCTTGAACTAAATCAAGAGTATTTTGGTCACCTGTAAGCATAGTGATTTCAGCTTCATGCCATTCACCTGTTTGTAGCGAGGTAATTTCATTTGCGTTACCTTGCATATCCATGTTGTAGAACCAGTGGCCACCAGTGCCTTGTTCAACATCAATGATATTATCATCACCAGTTACAATATTAATGGCTTCGTTATTTACTAAAATGCCTTGGCCAAATTGTGAAACCAATAGCATGTTATTATTACCAGTCACTTCAGAGATTAAACCATTAGCAACGCCGTCTTGGTTGTATACTTGTAAGTTATTGTCACCGATAGTTGTTATCTCAGCATAATTACCTGATTGACTCTGAACAACTTCAGTTTCGTTATTATTACCGGTCGTTGTTACAAGTATGGTATTGCTATCACCATCCTGTGTAAGCAGTGCGGTATTTTCATTAAAAGTTTGTATTAGAGTCATCGAGTTTTCAATACTTGCTACAGACACTTTAGTACTAAGTTCTGAGCTAGATGCTGATTTGCTTGATGTATCTGCATAAGATGCAAAGCTAGTACCCATTGCAATCGCAACTGCGCAGCTTAAAAGTGATTTGTTCAACGTCATTATTTTCTCCTTGAAATGTTAAAACCAAATACCTTAAATTTTATAGGTTTTATAAGTTATTTGCTGTGTCAGCATGCCGTGCCGATATAATGTTTTGTGATCCGCTTGAAAAGCTCTTTAAGTAAAATTTACGATGTAGCTAATAATTATTACTAAGCGGTTTGTTGTCTTTTAACTTACGTTTAATAATTGTTAATTATTAACTGCCTATTTACTGTATTCCTCTAATAGCATTTCTTAAATCATTATTTTTTACCAATTTTTTAGTTTCTATTTTTCATGGTGTTATAGCGTTTCTTTGTGTTTTTTATAAATTCACCATAAAAAGCAGTAAAAATTAATGATCAAGTATTAGGTAAATAGTTGAGTATTAATTTCATTAAAACGTCTGTGTTTAGTGTTTTTTTTGCACATTAACTGGTCAAAACTGCTGGTTTTTACATCGTTTTAACTTTTTAGCTTGTTTAATGATTCGTTTGGTTGTTTCCTAATCATATGCCACGTGATCCCTTGTACTCGAAATAGTAAAAGAGCGCGCTTAGACCATCTAAGCTAACCCAACAAAACTATGGATAGAACAATGAAAAAAAAATTATCTATTATTACTCTTGCCTTACTCCCTTGTTTAGCAGCTGCAAAAGTTCCTGATGTGGGTGTAAAGGAACCTATAGCCGCAAGCAGTGATTCAATAATTGTTAAATATAAAAACAATGCAACGAAAGAAATGCGTAAGCAGGCTCGTTTATTAGTTAAAGCCAAAATTACTGATATAAATAAAGATGAACTTGATGATAGTTATGCGTCTTTACTTTCAGGGCGTTTAGCTAAATTCAAAGTATCAGGAATGAGCACTAAAGACGCGATTGCTCTTTTAAAGTCTCATCAAGCTATTGAATATGTAGAGCCGGATTACCGAGTAAGTATTGCGAGCGCACCTAATGACCCTCGTTTTGATGAGCTTTGGGGCCTAAATAATGAAGGTCAGACCGGTGGTACGGCAGACGCTGATATTGATGCTGTAGAAGCGTGGACTATTTCTACTGGTAGTCGTGATGTAGTTGTTGGTGTAATCGATACAGGTATTGATTATAGCCATAGCGATTTAGCGAGCAATATGTGGGTAAATACCTCTGAAATCGCAGGCGATGGTATTGATAATGACGGTAATGGCTTTATCGATGATATTCATGGTATCAATGCGATTACCAATACTGGCGACCCTATGGATGATGAAGGTCACGGAACGCATGTGTCTGGAACTATAGGTGCGAGTGGTAATAACTCTGTGGGTGTAGTGGGTGTAAATCATGAAGTATCACTTGTTGGTTGTAAGTTTTTAGATGCAGCAGGTAATGGATCAACATCAGATGCAATCAAGTGTATTGATTACATGGTTGGCCTAAAAAACTCTGGTGTTAACATCCGCGTATTAAATAATAGTTGGGGTGGCGGTGGCTATAGCCAAGCGCTGGCTGATGCAATCGAATCAAGTGAAGCTGCGGAGCTACTGTTTGTAGCTGCAGCAGGTAACGACACTATTGATAACGATGTAAACCCACATTATCCATCAAACTACGAAAATGCGAGTGTTCTATCGGTTGCAAGTACTAACCAAACTGATGATATTTCGTGGTTCTCTCATTGGGGCTTAACCAGTGTTGATATGGGCGCACCAGGTACAGCTATTTTATCTACTACACCGGGTGAAAGTTATGCATCGTATTCTGGTACGTCAATGGCAACGCCGCATGTTGCTGGCGCAGCTGCGCTAGTTTTATCTATTAATCCAGAGTTATCTACTCAAGAACTTAAAGATTTATTAATGAGCTCGGGCGATGCTAATGCTGCACTGCAGGGGAAAACGGTAGCCGGTACGCGACTTAATGTTAACCAAGCACTTATTGATGCGGATCCAACTCCTGGTTTTAAAATATCAGCTAGCCCGCTTACCCAACAAATTATAGCTGGAGAGGCTACAAGCTATACATTTACAATTGGCTCAATTGCCGAGTGGGATGAGGAAGTAACGCTTGAATTATCAACAACATTAGGTGGTGCTTATTTATCATCGCTTACAGCGCGCCCTGGTGATGACGTGATACTAAATGTTGAAACCGATACTGATACTCAGTGGGGAGATTACGAGTTTACCGTAACGGCCACTGCGGGTGATATTGTTAAACAGCAATCGGTTGAATTAATGATACAACCATTAGGGTTAAATGACTTTACCTACAGCAGTACTGGTAGCGTAGCAATTCCAGATAATTCTCCACAGGGGATTAGCTCAGTAATTAATGTTTCTGATGATTTAACCGTATTTGGCACAACCGCCGATGTTGATATTACTCATACTTACTCTGGTGACTTAGTTGTAAAACTAATATCTGCACAAGGTACAGAGGTAACATTGCAAAGCAATGTTGGTGGTAGTAACGATGATATTGTTAAGAGCTTCACGTCTAGTGCATTCAATGGCGAAGTAGCAAATGGTGACTGGACTCTTCATGTAGAAGATACTGCAGCCGCTGATACAGGTACAATTAATGGCTGGTCACTTACGCTTAGCGCTATAGGCGAAGTAAGTGCACAACCGCCACGTGCAGGCTTTACTGTTGATACGCAAGGTTTAACAGCCTCGTTTGTAGATACAAGCAATGATGCCAATAACGACATTACACAATGGAGCTGGAGCTTTGGCGATGGCGCTACATCAACAGATTCAAGCCCTGTGCATGCATATGCGCAATCGGGTAGTTACGATGTAGAACTAACTGTTACTGACAGTGAAGGTAATACAGATACATTTACCCAAGCCGTTGTTGTAAGTGACGTGACCCTTGAACTGAACTTAAAACGCGCTAACAAAACACGCCTAGGTACGATGCGTGTAGAACTTAGCTGGGAAGAAGTGGGTGCAGAGTCATTAAGCGTTTACCGTAATGGTGAGTTAGTTGATACCACTGCAGATAACGGACGCTACCGTGATTACGTACGTGGAGCTACATTACCATCGTACGATTACCAATTATGTGTAACAGAAAATGTGTGTTCGAATATCATCACCGTTTCTTTTGAATAAATTTCACTACTCCTAAAGTAATTTAAGCCCAGCTTTGCTGGGCTTTTTTATGTTTTAAAAAATATAAACTATGCTTTTTTATACGGGTGAGTTTTAAGCCAGTGCTCGGCGATTTGCTCGCGCGTGGCAAACCAAACCTGCTCATGCGATCGGGCATATTCTAAAAACCGTGCTAGTGCTTTTATTCTTCCTGGGCGACCAATTAAGCGGCAATGCAAACCTATCGACATCATTTTTGGGGTGTTTTCACCTTCTGGATCGCCTTCCTCGTATAGCGTATCAAAGGCATCTTTTAAATAATTATAAAACTGATCCCCTGCATTAAAACCCTGCACTGCAGCAAAGCGCATGTCGTTTACATCAAGTGTGTAGGGCACTATTAACTGTGGCTTACCTTCTTTAATACTGTAAAAAGGTAGGTCGTCGCTGTAATCGTCGGCGTCATATAAAAATGTGCCATTCTCAACTACAAGGGCTGCGGTATTTGGGCTAGTTCGGCCGGTATACCAGCCTTTGGGCTTTTTACCTGTGAGCTTTTTAATTACATCAATGGCTTGTTGCATATGCTCGCGCTCGGTTTGTTTATCTATATTTTGATAATTAATCCAGCGCAGGCCATGGCTTGCAATTTCGTGGCCCGCTTCAACAAAGGCTTTAGCTATATCGGGGTGGCGCTCAAGGGCCATCGCCACTGCAAAAATGGTGACCGGTATATCGTATTTTTTAAATAAACGCAGTAGCCTCCACACGCCCGCGCGTGAGCCATATTCGTAA
The DNA here is from genome assembly GCF_011378845.1 of Pseudoalteromonas sp. Z9A4. Lineage (NCBI taxonomy): Bacteria > Pseudomonadati > Pseudomonadota > Gammaproteobacteria > Alteromonadales > Pseudoalteromonadaceae > Pseudoalteromonas > Pseudoalteromonas sp. Z9A4. The sequence continues at coordinate 106,245 of NZ_WTLA01000010.1, read as the reverse complement.
ATAGACTCCATGCTTATATGGCGGTCTTCAACATGCGGGGCACTGACTATTTCTGATAAAAACGTTTCAGCGGCTGCATCACCATGCAGCACGCAGTTTTCGCCGCCTTCTTCGTAATTTAATACCACTTGCACGGCAATACGTGCTTTATTGGGCCAATTTGCATGAGGCGCATGTGGGCCATAACCAATTAAGTCTCGTGGGTAATCAGTTTTAATATGATCAGCCATATTATTTATCCTTATTTAACAAGGTTAACCAAAGTCCTAACGCTTCGCGCTCTGCGTCTGTCATTTTTGTCATATTAGCCAGTGGCATGTCTTTAGTTATTACGGCGCGAGTATGCACAAGTACTTGCGACTTTTTCACCTGTTCAATTGAGTCGAGTTTAAAGCCAAGTGGCGCTGTTTGAAAAAGCTCAGAGGTAGGTGTTTCGCTGTGGCACTGCGTACAGTGTTTGCTGATTATATCCCACGCTTGTGCGTCGGTAATACTTGCTTGTAAAGGCGCGTTTTCGCCTGCATTTGTTGTACTGCTGGGCCAAGGTGCTATTGCTAGCATAAGGGCAAAAAATGCTGCAATACCACTTATAAGTACTGAAGGTTTATTAACGCCTTGATGTTTTAAGTTAAAGTAATGGCGTATCCACATACCAATACCAAACAGCGCAATTAAAATAAGCCAGCCAAAGTTGTGGCTATACGTGTAAGGAAAGTGATTGCTAAGCATAATAAATACCACAGGTAACGTGGCGTAGTTATTATGAATAGAACACAGCTTTGCCTTTAAACCTGGCGCTGAATCGGGTATACGGCCGGCTTCTACTTCACTTACCATATAGCGTTGCCCTGGCATAATAATGTGATACACATTACCCACCATACACGTGCCAATAAGTGCACCTACATGAATATACACAGCGCGGTCGCTAAATAATTGATCAACCCCAAAAGTCCACAGAGCTAATAAACCAATAACCACAGCAATAAACATTTTGCCGTTTTCAACGAGCGGGGTTTTACACAATAAACGATAAACACCATAACCTAAGCCAATAAAGCCAAGTGATGCGCCAATAGCTACAAATTTACTTAGCTCACTTTTACTGTTATCAATTAAGTATACATCGGCGCCAACATAATAAAGTAAGCTAAATAGTAATATACCGGTGATCCACGTTGTGTAGGCTTCCCACTTAAACCAATGCAGGGTGTGAGGCATTTGTTCTGGCCCATTTTGATACTTAGCCACTTCGTAAAAGCCACCGCCATGCACGGCCCATAAATCGCCTTTTATGCCTTTATCTATTTTCCATTGCGGTGGTGTTTGTAGGTTGTTATCAAGCCATGCAAAATAAAATGAAGCGCCAATCCAGGCTATACCAGCAATAACATGAAAATAACGCAGTACTAAATGAGCAAGCTCAAATAAATAGTTTTCCATAACTGTTAAGCCTCTTCTAATACCTGTGAGCGGGTGTCTGAAAATTGATTGCTATCATCGCGCTTATACACACTTTTACCCATAATGTAGGTTTGCTCAACGCAGCGGTCGTCGCCTAACATCATCATTGCAAATAGTTTTTCATGCAGGGTTTTGGCATGTTGTATTCTAAATTTTAAAAACGAAGTTGCCGAACAATCCATTACAATAAAATCGGCTTCACAGCCGGTTTCAAAATTACCAATTGTCCCTTCTAAATCGAGCGCTCTAGCACCGCCGAGAGTTGCTAAATACAGCCCTTTAAATGCTGAAAACTTTTGGCCTTGTAACTGTTGAATTTTATAAGCTTCGTTACCTGTTTGCAGCATAGAAAAGCTTGTTCCTGCGCCTACATCGGTACCCATGCCTACGTTTATGCCGTGCTCTTCACAGGCTTTTAAATTTAAAAGTCCTGATCCTAAAAATAGGTTTGAGGTAGGGCAGTGCGATATAGCCGCATTGTTATCGGCAAGGCAGCAAAGTTCGCGCTCAGATAAATGAATGCTATGGGCAAATACCGAGCGTTTACGTACCATTTTAGCTTGCTCGTACACGCCTAAGTAATCTTCAGCTTCTGGAAATAGCCCCTTTACCCATTCGCACTCGTCTTTGTTTTCAGATAAGTGTGTATGCAGGTAGGTGTCTGGGTATTCTTCAAGTAACTGAGTGCATTTTTGAAGTTGTTCAGGGGTTGATGTGGGGGCAAAACGCGGTGTAACTGCGTAGCTTAATCTGTCAACATTGTGCCATTTTTCGATGAGGGCTTTAGATTCGTCATAACTTGTTTGCGCACAATCAGATAAGTCGTCAGGGCAGTTACGATCCATCATTACCTTACCGGCAATCATGCGTAAATTGCGTTTTTGTGATTCGTTAAAAAATGCATCCACCGACTGCGGGTGCACAGTGCCAAATACCAAAGCGGTGGTGGTGCCGTTTCTAAGTAGCTCGTCTAAAAAGCGATTAGAGATCTCTTTTGAATAATGCTCACAGGTAAACTTTTTTTCAGTTGGGAAGGCATATTCGGTGAGCCAGCTTAAAAGCTGCTCGCCATAAGCGCCTACCATTTCGGTTTGTGGCAAGTGTATGTGGGTGTCTATCATGCCGGGCATAACCAATTTGCCATCGTGGCGAATAATAGAGGCTGATTTATCTAAGCTTGGTAGTATGTCTTGCTCGTAACCAAGTTTAACTACTTTGCCGTTTTGAATAACCAACGCGCCTTTTTCAAAATAGCGATGGGCGTTGTCGCCTGCTATGGCAGGGTCGTCTACAAAATCGAGTATGTTGGCACAAATTACGGTCACTTTATTATTTTGCATACTCATTATTAGCTACCTCTATACGTTGAGTAGCCAAATGGGCTAAGCAATAACGGAATATGATGATGCTTTTTATCTTGTAATCTAAAGGTAATTTGCGCCTCTGGGTAAAACGCTGGGGTAGGTTGATTTTGATAATAACTATCTAAATCAAATATCAGTTTATAGGTTGCAAATTCTACGTCTGTATTTAGCCAGTCGGTAATACGCCCATCGCTATCGGTTGTGCCTTGGGTTAGTTGCACCCATTCGTTATTTGTAAGTTTAAATAGCTTAACAGCAACGTTTGCTGCTGGTTTTCCGGTGCTGGTATCGAGTATATGGGTGGTTATAGGGCTTTTTTTCATACTTTTATTCATAGTAGTGACTCCAATCTTATTTTTGTTATTTTGGCTTGTTCGCCCGCGGCAATATTTAGCTCTGTACTGCGGGTGTTGTGTATGCGCTGCTCTATGAGTTCAAGCATTTGTTCGGCCGTTTTACCGCTGGCACACACAATAAAAATAAAGCCAAACTTGTTCAGGTACTCTTTATTAAGGTCGACCATTTTGGTAAGTACGGCTTCGTTTGCTTTGCTCATACCTGATTGCTCATGCCCCGCTTTTTGTGCGGTAGCAGCGTATTTTTTGCTAAGGGTTGATAAGTCACCTATTTGCGGGTGGCCTTCAAAGGCAGCTAAATAGTCGCTCTCGGTTAGGTTATCCCATACGCTTTGAGCGCTCTGAAATAGGTGCTCTTTACTTTTAAATGGCATTGCTTTTACCATGCCCGCCACCCAGTTAGGGGCCGCGCAGCAATGCTCAAGAGCTTGTTTTGCTTGTGCATCATTTAGCGTATTTATTTGTAAGCTACTCATGCGTTTACTTCCTCCTGCGTGGTGCTAATTAAGGCATTTTTTAGTGTGCGCCATTGCAAGCCTTGGCGTTTTGGCGCTTGGGTTTGCATAGCCTGATAAAGGCCAATTAGCTGTCCACTAATCGAAATAGCCACTTCCATTGGTAATTTGCCCGTAATGTTTTTAAGCCCAACAGGGCAGGTCATTTGTTGTATTTGATCGGCTGTAAAATCGCGATGTGCTAGGCGTTGTTTAAAACGTTTTGCTTTAGTGTCAGAGCCAATAACGCCCAGCCAATTGGCATCAGCGCGTTTAATAATTGCTTGGGTGAGTGCAAAGTCGAGCTGGTGGTTATGGGTCAATATTAAGTAGTTGTTAGATTTAGGTGCACGCTTTACTTGTTCTGTTGGCTCTTCATCAACCACTTTTACTACGTTATTTGGAATAGCCTGTGGGAATACATCTGCGCGGCTATCTATCCAGCGTATGCGCATAGGCAGCTGTGCCAATATACCAATAAGCGCTTGTGCTACATGGCCTGCGCCATAAATGTCGAGGGTAAAGCGCTCGCATTGCATGCACTCAAGCATAACGGTGGCAGCTCCGCCGCAGCACTGGCCTAAATTTGCACCTAGGTTAAATTGCTCAATTACTTGGGCGGCTTCGCCTTTGGCAAGTAGTTCGCGGGCTTTTTCTATTACTACGTATTCAAGGTGGCCACCGCCAAGGGTGTCGTAAATATGCTCGCCGCTTATTACCATTTTTGAGCCTGTGCCGCGAGGGGTTGAGCCATTTGTGCCTAGTACCGTGGCAATTACATAATTAGTGCCGCTTTGTTCGTGCTCGTTTATAGCCTGCGCCCAGTTTTGAGTATGAAAACCCTGAAACGACTCATTTAAATTAGTCATGTTGATGCTCCTTAAACCAACTAGCGGTTTGCTCAATTGCACTCAATACTCGCTCTGGGGTTGCGGGTGTATCCAATGGGGCGGTGTATTTGTAATCGGCCACACTGCTTATGGCATTACGAATAGCACTCCACACACTAAAGGCCAGCATAAATGGCGGCTCGCCTACGGCTTTTGATCTAAACACGGTGGTTTCTGGATTTGCTGAGTTATATAAATTGACGTTAAATTCGGCCGGTGTATCGCCAATGGCTGGTATTTTGTAGTTGGCTGGGCCAAAGCTTGCAAGCTGGCCTTTATCATTCCATTGTAAATCTTCGGTTGTTAGCCAGCCCATGCCTTGTACAAAGGCGCCTTCAATTTGCCCTATATCAAGTGCTGGATTAATTGAACTGCCTACATCGTGGAGTATATCAACGCGGGTTACCGTGTTTTCGCCGGTTAGGGTATCTACTTCTACTTCACTCAGTGCTACGCCGTGGGCGTAGTAAAAAAATGGGCGGCCTTCGCCTTTTGCTCTATCGTAATGAATTTTAGGGGTGGCGTAATAACCCGTTGATGAAAGCGATATACGGTTCATATAAGCAAGGTTTGCAAGCTCACTAAAGCTGATTTCACCTTTATTAAAGGTGATCAAGTTATCTTTAAATTTTATGCTTTTACTATCTGCCTCAAAGTGTTCGGTAATAAATTTTATTAAGCGCTCTTTTATTGTGTTTACTGCATTTAGCGCCGCCATACCGTTTAAGTCGGTACCGCTTGAGGCCGCTGTTGGTGAAGTGTTTGGTACTTTGTCGGTACGCGTAGCGCTAATACTTACCGCGTCAAAATCAACGCCAAACCCATGGGCTACAATTTGTGCTATTTTGGTGTTGAGCCCTTGGCCCATTTCGGTGCCACCATGGTTTAAATGTATAGAGCCATCGCTATAAACATGCACCAGCGCGCCAGCTTGGTTTAAGTGTTGTACAGTAAACGAAATACCGTACTTAACTGGCGTCATTGCAAGGCCTTTTTTTATAATAGGCGATGTGGCATTAAAGGCTTTAATAGCCTCTTTACGTTCCCAGTAGTCACCCGATTTCTCAAGCTGGCTTATCATATCTATTAAAATATGTTGCTCCACGGTTTGATGGTACGGCGTGGTGTCGCGGCCTTTCTTGTATAAATTAAGTTTTCGGATTTCAAGCGGATCTTTACCTAATTTGGCTGCTATATCGTCCATTATTAGCTCGCCCATAATCATTCCTTGCGGGCCACCAAATCCTCTAAATGCGGTATGGCTTACGGTATTTACTTTACAGCGATTACCCTTAATTGTGGCGGCTGGGTAGTAGTAGGCGTTGTCGGCATGAAACATGGCGCGATCTACAATTGCATCCGATAAATCAGGCGAGTAGCCACAAAATCCGTTTACGGTAATGTCGGCACCTTCTATTAAACCATTTTCGTCAAAACCAACATGGTATTGATTATAAAAAGGGTGGCGTTTACCGGTTAATTTAAAATCGTCGCTGCGGGCTAGGCGCATTTTTACTGCGCAGCCAAGGTGGTAAACCGCAAGGGCTGCAAGGCATGCCCATGGTGAGCCTTGGGTTTCTTTGCCACCAAAAGCACCGCCCATACGGCGGGTTTCTACGTTTACAAAGCTAAATGGCTTTTTTAAAATTTTAGCAACTAAGTGTTGAACCTCTGTTGGGTGTTGCGTAGAGCACTGAACATGAATGCCCCCGTCGTTATCAGGTTGCGCCAGCGCTATTTGGCCTTCTAAATAAAAGTGTTCTTGCCCGCCTATGTTTATTTCGCCTTTAAGCTGGTGGGCTGCGTTATTAATGGCTTGTTCGCTGTTACCACGGTTAAGTGAATGGGGCGGCCTCACCCAGTGCTCTTTGCTAATGGCTTCTTTAATATCAAGTATGGGCGTAGTTTGCTCGCACTCTATAACCACCAAACGTGCAGCGCGGCGCGCTATTTCATAGGTGTCGGCAACTACTACCAGCACAGGTTGTCCGTGGTATTGAATTTCATGACTGGTCAGCAGTACATCACCTGGAAATACCGGGCCAATATCTAATTTACCCGGAACATCTTCGGCCGATAAAATACGTTTAACGCCTTCAACTGCCAGTGCGAGACTTGTATCAATTGATTTAATAAAGCCGCTTGTAACAGGGGCGAGCACTGGGTAGGCATGCAGGCAGCCGTAAGGCTCAGGGTTATCGTCGGCAAAATTTGCACTGCCACAAACTTGTTTAATAGCGCTTTCGTGATATTTAGATTGCCCAACGCTACCACCTTGGGCTTTTAGTTTATCCATTTCAAAGTGACGCATGTGAGATCCTCGTAATGGCAATGTTGTTATTGTTGCGTGCTTGCGGCTCACAAAACTCAATACCAATGCGTTGTAATAAGTTTTTGCTTACCGTAATGCGATAATGCGCACTGCTTCTTACATCGCTCATGGGCGTAAAGTCATCGTTAATAGCCGTTGCTGCGTCTATAAAACTACTTACTTGTAATGATTGAGATACCAGCTTTTGCTCAATATGCTGCGCGCGCTTAGGAATAGCTGCCATACCGCCCATAGCGCAGCGGGCTTGAGTAATCATGTTTTGTGAATGCTCTATAGCAAGCACCAAACACACGGTAGATATATCGTCTTCAAAGCGTTTTGATATTTTATGACAGGCCAGTTTTAGCGACTCTGGGCGCTTTGGGATGGTGAACTTACTAATTACTTCATCGCTTTTAAGAACTGTTTTTTTGTAATCAATAAAGTAGTCGGCAACTTTAATAGTGCGCGAACCAGCGCTGCTTAATAAATCCATTGATGCATTAAGAGCGATTAAAAGGGGAGCTGGATCGCCAATCGGAGAGGCATTCCCTATGCTGCCACCTAGTGTGCCGCTGTTACGTACTTGGCTTGATCCTAAGCGTTCAAATAGCTCTTTTGACTCTGGGTAATGGTTATAAAATGCCTCAACAAATTGGCTATAAGGTAGCGCTGCACCTATGTGTAACTCACCGTTATTATCTGCCAAGGTGCAAAGATCCTTTACTTGGCTAAGGGAGATAATTACATCCGGTAAGAGCATGTTTTGGCTAAGCTCAATGGCAAAGTCGGTGCCACCAGCAACTAAATGTGCATAAGGATAAAGCGCTTTTAGCTCAACAAGTTGTTGGGCAGTTTGTGGTAAGTAAAATTTGCGAGGACCATTTTTTAAAAATGGAATATCGTTATCATATTGCGTATTAAGTGATGCTTTAAATTGGGCGGCCATTGCTGAGTACGGTTCAGCTTTACGTTCATAGCTATAGGCTTTTTCGGCTGCAAGTAATATTGGGCTATAACCTGTACAACGGCATAAGTTACCACCAAGTGAATGAATAACCGCTTTTTTACCAGGGTACGTTGGTTCATTAATATAAAGAGCCAACAAGCTCATTATTATACCCGGCGTACAAAAACCACATTGCGAACCATGACACTCCACCAGTGCACGTTGTACGGGGTGTAAATCGGTTAAGTTTGGGTATAAGCCAGTAGTCACAGCCTCTACCGTTACTATATGTTTTGCATGCGCATTACCTAATAACAATAAACAGCTGTTCATTGTTTTGTATTGCCAACTAGTTTGCCCGTTTGCATTTATACGTTCTTCACCCACTAAAATTGTGCACGCGCCACAGTCGCCAGTTGCACACCCTTCTTTGGTGCCCACTTTCCCTTTTTTGGTGCGTAGCCAGTCCAAAATGGTGAGACTTGGCGAACATTCTTGTACTTCAATTGGCGTGTTATTTAATAAAAATTGAATCACACAGACCCCCTTAATTTTTATAAAGCCTTGATACATAAAGGCTTGGCGTATGTTTTTTCTTGTTGTTTGCGCACGGGTAACAAAAATACTTTTTAATATTAGTAAGTTTATTGCAGTTACTATGCCATTGTTGACCGCTTGGTCAGTTAATGGTTTTGGGCGGCTAAATTATCGAGGCATAGGTAATAACGGCGTAGCCTTAAAAAATAAAGCACGGTAAAGTGAATGCTTTTACTATTTAAATCTAAAGGGGAAAATAGGGCTGGTAAAAGCACATTAATGAAAATGCTTTATGGTGTGGTTAAACCTGACCAAGGGGACATGTTTTTTAATGGCCGTATAATACCAATAAGCAACGAAAAATTAGGAGAACACTCACTCTAATTACCAACACAATAAACTGTTACTTTTTGTTTATAAATTAATTGTCGGATGGCATGGCTTCGCCATTTATCCGACCTACGTCAACAATAAAATTAGGGTAGATGTCAGCGTTATTTTTTATGTGATTCTGCAAGTTGGATAGGTATTAGCCTATTAATCTTTGAGTCAATTTTTGTAGGCTATCTCGCTTACTTTGAGTGTATAAATAGCGCTAGCTTAATTTATGGGCCTACTTATAAACAACGTGTAAAAAATACCTACTTTTAAAATAATTACCTTCTCAAATATTACCTTTCATAAAACCTAACCTCAAACTGCATTCAGTGTGAATTACAGCGTTGTTTTTAAATGTATTTTTCAAAGTTAATTCAACTTTTAAGGGATGTTTTTTGGCACGTAAGTTGAAACAACTCCTTATAAATTTTAAAAAGGAATTACAATGACTGCTGAATACTTTATGGTACTAGGATTACTCGGTGTCGCATTTTTTGCTGTTGCAGGGGCATTGCTTGGGTATGAAAAAAACATTAGTGGCTTTGGCGTAGTAGTGGTTGCAACCGTTACAGCACTAGGGGGCGGTACCCTTAGAGATATACTTTTAAACAAACCGGTATTTTGGATTGCTACCCCGGAGTATTTGTATTCGACCTACGGGGCCGTTATAGCAACAATTGCATTTATTCGATACTTACCGCGCGTTAATAATTACTACTTTTTATTGGTAGACGCTGTTGGTATGGCGTTATTTAATATTATGGGGATAGAAAAAGCACTCATTAATGGCTCTGGCATGGTGGTCGCAATTACCATGGGTATCACTACAGGTATATTTGGTGGTTTAATACGTGACGTAATTTGCCGTGAGGTACCAACTGTTATGCGCAGCGAACCATACGCCTCTGCGTGTTTAGCGGGTGGTGCAGTTTATGCTGCTTTATTTAGCCTTAATGTAGATTACATTTGGTGTATTTTAGGCTCATTTTTCACGACTATTTTTTTAAGATTAGGCTCTTTGCATTGGGGTTGGCATTTAACTATTTTCAGAAAAAAAGACTTCAGAGATCAAAGCGACTAATTTTAGCTACGAGTAGCCCGCGTTTGCATGTGGTACTCGTAATTATCCTCACCCGCTATAGTAAAACCCAGCCGCTTATAAAGTTCTAATGCTGGGTTGTTTTTAAGTACTGTGAGTTTAATCGGTTTTGACTGCGCACTTGTAATAACTTGTTCAATAACCGCTTTCCCATACCCTTTATTTTGATGCAGTGGATGTATTTGTAATTGCATTATTTCAACGTATTGAGCGTGCGTTTAGTATTTTAAAGTACCAATTGGTACCTCATTTATAACTATAAGATGAGAGCAGTCATATTGATTATCAAGCCTTAAAACATGCTGTTACGCAGTTATACCAATCCGCAATAATACTTAATCATTTTGCGGGGCTAAACGTGTCGCTACCTGCGTTAAAAAATGCTCATTTAGAACAACTAAATAGCGAATTTTTTGCCTAGCTATCAACACGTTTTTCCAGCCTCAAAATAGATTACTTAATTAAGCGAATTGGTATTAAAAATAACCCGGCATTTTCTAAGTGTTCAACCATAGTCAGTTTTCTGAGGCTTAATAAGTAGTCTCGGTCTGAATATATGCCTTTATGAATTTAAAAACAATGATACTCCCTTATAACAGCGCTAATGTTTATATTTTTAGAGCTGAAGTACTTGAGTTTGTACTAAACTCAAGTACGCAGCAATAAATGTGCAAGCCAAACTAACAAAGGCAATACTACCAATACCCAAGTGCTTTCCACCAAAGCCCGCCAATAATTCCCCATACACTTAAATTAATAACGCTCATTATAAGGCCCATTACCCACCAGTCTTTTAATGATACATAGCCTGAGCCAAACACTATGGGAGATGTGCCTGTCGCGTAATGCGTTAACGACATCATGAGTGATGAAGCGCCAGCTAACAGTAAACCTAAAAATAAAGGCGGTGCGCCAAGCGCCAAACCTGCGGCGTAAAATGCGGCAAACATAGCAGTAATATGTGCTGTGGTACTAGCAAAAAAGTAATGAGCGTAAAAATACACAGCTACCAATATAATGGCCGATACAATCCAGTCAAAGCCCAGTTGCGCAATGTTGCTCTCAACAAGTGTTGAAAACCACGTTACCAAACCTAGTTTATTTAAAAAAGTGGCCATCATTACTAATGCTGAAAACCAAACAACGGTATCCCACGCAGACTTTTCTTTAAGTACATCGTCCCAGCTTAATACACCAGTCACTAATAAAACCGACAAACCTAAAAAAGCCACTGCTGTGGTATTAACCGCGTAGTCAGCCCCTAAAATCATTGCAGGTACGCCGGCCCATAAAACAAGCAGCATAGCAAAAACACCCACCATTATTTTTTCGCCATAACTCATTGGGCCCATTTCAGTTAATTTAGATTCTGCGTAGGTTTTAGCGTCGGGCGTACTTTTAACTTCAGGTGGGTAAATGGCATAAACAACCAAAGGCACAAGGGCAATACATAGCAAACCAGGAACAAGCGCTGCGAGCGCCCACGTACCCCAAGTAATACTAATATTTGCACCGGTAGCATCAGCAATCAGCTTTACAATTAGCGGGTTTGGCGCAGTTGCCGTAATAAACATAGCTGATGTAATAGGGTTTATATGGTAGCTCACTAAAGCAAGGTAGTGCCCAATTTTACGAGATGTGCCTTCCTCAGGGGACGAGCCAAAGCTTGTTGCTATCGACTTCATTATTGGGTGAATAATAGCGCCGCCTCGCGCGGTATTACTTGGCGTTACAGGCGCTATAACAAGTTCAGAAAGTGCGAGTGCGTAACCAATACCAATTGTTTTTTTACCAAAAAGAGAAATAAAATTATAGCCAATGCGATTTCCCAAACCAGTTTTAGCTAAACCCCGAGATATAATAATAGCAATACCAATCAACCAAATTAATGAATTAGAAAAGCCACTTAATGCATCTTTAATAGCGCCAGAAGGACTGTCATTAGTTACGCCCGTTAACGCAACAGAGGTAATAGCCAAAATAGCAATGGCGCCAATCGGCATTGCTTTACCAATAATGGCAACTACAGTACCAACAAATAAAGCCAACAAATGCCATGCGTTTTCGGTAACACCCTGCGGAGGCGGTACAGCAAACCAAAGTAATAAAACAATGGCTATAGAAATCAGTCCAGAGGTAACCCGAATATCAGTACCCTTCATTAAAAATGTCCCTAGGTTTTAGAAATGCATGCATTCTGTGTATTGAAAAGGCAACGTTATTTTACTTCATTTAATAATAAAAAAGGTGACGCACATCATATGAATATTAGACTTATTTAATTTTATTAATAAAGAGGTAATAAACCATAAACTAAAGTGAATGATTAAATTACCCTATGAGAGCTTACATTGTGCTTAATCAGCTCTTAATTTTTTAATAATTAGCTTGAATTTTTTTATCGGCTTGTAAGGTCTTTGTAAGTCTTAACGAATACTTGGAAATACAATGAACTTAAAACACACAAACAACGCACTTTCTTTTTTACTCTCATTGAGCTTTCTACTGCTTGGCTTATCGTTTGCGTTAGGTGCAAATCCTAATACGTTAACGGCTACATTTAGCTTTTATGAGCTTGATGCGTTAATAGGTGTAAATACATTAGGCTTATTGGCGGGCTCAACTATGCTTGCACTAGTGGCAACAACCTTAGCTGCGCATTTTAAATTAATAAAGCCTACAGCGGCACTCGTGTTAGCTATTGTAATTAGCATCGTCCCGTTACTAACATTATTTGCCAGCAACCGTTGGATGGCGCAACTTGGCGGCTTTCCAATCATTGGTAGCGGGCAGGGCATAATTAAATACTTTGCTGTAGTGCCTTTATATTTGTTTTTATTTTATAAAGACAAACTTACCGACAAACAACATGTACTTTTAAACTTTATACCGGTTGCTATGGTTTTACTGTGGATTGGCGGCATGAAGTTTTATGAGTTTGAAGCAAAAGGCATTGTAAGTTTAGTAGAAACTTCACCGTTTATGTCGTGGTTATACACGGTATTTAGCGTACAAGGCGCATCTAACGTGATTGGCGGGTTTGATGTATTATTTGCTGTGTTATTAGGCTTAGGGCTATTTTTAAATAATAAAAAGCTAATTATTGTAAGTGGCTTAGCGTGTTTAAGCGTGTTTATGATGACCCAAACGTTCTTAATTACCGCAACCGGTGCATTTAGCTCAAGCACTTTATTAGAACGCTTAGGGCAGTTTGTAATTAAAGATTTATGGTATGTAGGCAACCTTGTTGTTATCGCTTTTTTAATGATTTTTAAACCGACTAAATAAAGAGAACTTTATGATCAGTTGCCACCAATACGACTACATCGAAATTGCCTGTATGCATCGTTTAAGCATTGAGCTTATATTAAAAAATGGCGATGGTGTATGTGGCGTAGCAACTGACACAAAACGCAATGCTAATAGAGACGAATGCATAGTTGTTAACGTAAATAACGAACTGCAACTCATTGTTCTCACTACGATCAGTGTACTTAAAGCGCGTGAGAAAAATCCATATTTTGACCACGTGAACTTTGATGTAAAGTAAATACCTCATTCATTCGTTTTTATCATAAACATCTCAGCGAGCCTGTATCAATCGGCTCGCAACACTTTTCTATGCGGAAGTTGAGGCTTACTCACATAGACAGTACGTTTTAGGCCAAAACTTGCTTCAACGTGTCTTTCTAAAGCCACAGTCAGGCATATATTTGTTTAATTAACTTGCCTCAAGTTATGATATTATTAAAAACTATCAATGAATATAATACCTTAAATTTAAAGTGGATTAGATACAGTTATGGCTGATGAAAAAGTTACATCTCTTGATTCTTTTAATAACTCAATAGATTTGGATGAACAGAATTCCATAGATCTCGAGGATGAAGACTTAGGTGAATCTGAAGAGGTATTTGATCAGACAGAGCCATTTGACCCAAAGAAAGTTGATGTATCTATATCTAATCCTAATTTAGGCGCAATCATTGAGAGGCTTAAATACGACGAAATAGATTTGATGCCTGACTTTCAACGATCACCTGATTTGTGGAGTAAGCAAGCTCAAAGCCGTTTAATTGAGTCTATTTTAATTCGACTACCGATCCCTGCTTTTTATTTTGATGCCTTAAATGAAGACCGTTGGCAAGTTGTTGATGGTTTACAGAGGTTATCTGCGATAGTTAACTTTGTAAAAACTAAAAAATTAGCCTTAACTAATTTAGAATTCCTCAATGAGTATGAAGGTTTTTATTATGACGATTTACCACGATCTTTAAAAAGAAGAATTGATGAATTTCAAACATCGGTTTATCTAATAAAACCAGGGACTCCATTAGTGATGAAATATTCGCTATTTAATCGAATTAACACAGGCGGGTTAAAGTTAAATCATCAAGAAATTAGACATGCTATGAGCCAATCAGTTAAGAAGGGTATTGCTTCTAAATTTTTAACTGAAATTGTTCAAGAAAATTCATTTAAAAACGTCATAGGTAACAAAAGTAAGAGGATGTCTCATCAAGAGCTGGTGCTGAGGCACATGGCTTTTAGAATGTTTGATATCTCCACGTATAAATCTTCACTCCCCAAATTTTTAGATTCAGCCATGATCAAGTTAGGTGAGCTGAGTGAAACTGAAATAATAAGGTTAAAGTCTAGCTTTTTAGATTCAATGGAAGATGCATATGACTTATTTGGTCGAGATGCGTTCAGAAGAACATTCGCAGAATCATATCAAAATCGAGTCGTTAATAAACCATTATTTGAAACAGTATCCGTGAATTTAGCGACTCTTAATTTTGAAGAGAGAGCTATTCTCAAATCAAATAGTATGCAATTTAAGCAAGAGTTTAAAAGCTTGTTACTTGAGCCTCAATTCTTAACAGCAATTACAATTTCAACAGCTAATACTGATAATGTTCAATCTCGATTTGAAGGTATGAGAAACATTATCGAAAAGTATTCAAAGAGGATTTTTTAATGTTAGAACGTCTAAGCTTATGTAACTTCAAATCAATAAAAGAAGCTACTTTTGATTTAGAAAATCTTACCTTGTTTACAGGTTTAAATGGTATGGGGAAATCTTCGGCTCTTCAATCATTATTGCTACTTCGCCAGTCGTTTGAAAAACATATTTTCCCCAGTACAGGTTTGTCCTTAGCCGGTGATTACGCAAGTATTGGTAATGGAAAGGATTTGCTTTTTAGTGATGGTGAGGATGAGTTTGTAGATATTGAATTATACTGGTCTAATAATTCAACTCTTAAATCCAGATTTTTATATTTTGAAAATTCTGATATGCAGCCATTGGATGAAAAAAATAGCTTGTTAAGTCCTAATGTTTTCGAACAGGCGTTATTTACTTCATCATTTCAGTATTTATCTGCAGAAAGAATTAGTCCTAAAAGCATTTATTCTGTTTCTGAGTATGCTGTTAATAAGAAACGTTCGCTTGGAAAAACCGGTGAATATACTGCGCATTTCTTAGCTGAACATGGCGATGAGAAAGTCTCAATTAACGCTTTAATGCATCAGAACTCTATTTCCGATAATTTAATTGGCAGTTTGAATGCATGGATGTCTGAGATTACACCCGGTACTAAAGTTATCGCAAAATTAATACCTGAGATTAATCAAGCTAGCTTACACTATCAATTTGAAACAGACACCGAATTAACCTCTCAATTTTCACCCCAAAACACTGGATTTGGTTTAACTTATGTTTTACCTGTAGTGACAGCTATTTTAAGCTCAAAGCCTGGTGATATGTTATTAATAGAGAATCCTGAATCTCATTTACACCCATCAGGGCAGTCGACAATTGCAAAGTTAATTGCTTTAGCGTCTCAAAATGGAGTGCAGGTGCTGGTTGAAACTCATAGCGACCACTTTTTAAATGGTATCAGGACATCGGTCAAAAATAATTGTATTGAATCAGATAATGTGTGTATTTATTATCTTTACCGTGATGAGAATAGTTCTGAGCATAGTGCTAGAGTCGAAGAAATTAGAGTAGAGCCATCAGGTAGGATTAGTCATTGGCCACCAGGTTTCTTTGACGAATGGGATAAAAGCCTAAACTCTTTAATTATTGGTAATTAATAAAACGTGAATAGTCTTATTTTTAATGATGCCTCATTACCATTTTTAAGTAATGAAGATTGCTTAAATAACATCGATACTTTTTTTGAAATCATATTCTATATTAATGAGAAAAATGTAAATTTCAATAAAGTAGATGAAAAACTGGGTGGATGGAACTCTTATATTTATGCAGAAGGATTTGAATTTGGTAAGTGGCTAAATCAAATAGGTGATATTGAAAGCAGTAGACTAATTAAAAGTGTTGTTGCTAATGTACCGTGTCCTCTTATTGTTAATAATAACCCAATTGAAGATATTATATTTTCGCTTAAAAGTGATCAAGATATTGAAGTGACTGCACTGGGAGTTGCTTCTATCTTAAATTCTTACTGTGTTAGTTTTGCATCAAGTATACATTGGAAATCAAATTCAATTGATGTTTTAAAACATTGGGACGATGATGGCGAAATAAAAATTGAGAGTACAACCGTTGATAACATATTCTCTCTTGAGCAAATCGATATTTTTTTACATAAAATCATAGAAACTAAAAAATCGAATAAGGATTATCTCAAAACATTAGACATCAAGGATAATAAAGAGTACCCAAATATTATTTTTTGTACGTCAGCATTAAAAAATTTAACAGCTATTTCAATCACCACAATTGATTTTAAAAATATTATATATGCTCTGGATCAACTCGATCTTGCTATAAAGCAATCTAATTGCCTTGAAGATTTAATTGAAAATTCAGAATTGAATATGTCATTTGAAAGTGTAGAAACAATGAAATGTGCAAAACATGCCCGAAAGAGGTGGTTTAAACATCCTTTCTTAGGTGAATCACTTTTTGAATTACACGTTAAAAACTTTCAAAATGGAAAGAGAATGCATATATTGGCGGACTATCATTCAAAAACAGTATCAATTGGTTATTTCGGTCTTCATTTATCAACAGTTAAATATTGAATCGTATTTTTATATGTACTAAAAACTCAATTACCCTTCGAATAAGTCACTCAGACACCAGGAAGTTAGGATGAAGTTAGGATGACACCCATTCAAAACTTTACGTTAATTATCAATGATATAAGTAATTTAGGTTACATCCATGAAAGTGCGTCACGCAAAGGTCTGAGCTATATTGACAAGATGAAAGTAGTAATTGGTAGCCCGATAGACGACAACAATTTTTATTAAAAAATGGTAAATAACTCGGCTTCATTGAGCCTGCTTTCCTTTAAATAAAAAGCGGAATATTACGGTGAATAAAGGGATGAATAAATTGATCTTACGAGGTCAAATGAAAGTGAATACGCAATGGCAACTGTATTGCCTTGTTCATAATATAGAAAAGCTGCAAAACACGATGCATTAAGAAAGGAAAGCCCTTTTATCCTAAATAAAAGCCACTCAAGCACCCGTAATACCTTCCAAAGCGCCAACTAAAACAACAGCTAACTCTTTTTTATATTCAACGTAAAATACAGTAAAAGATTGAACCAAAATAGGAACTTAGCTATGGTTTATTTATTAATAAAAACAAATAAAAAGCGAGTTAATCTACAGGTTCATTATTTTTCGAACATCGAGGATATTTATGGAAATTGAATATATTTGGGGTGTTTTAGCGGTTATTGCAGTTTTATTTATATTAATATTTGGTAACTCAATACCTAAGCATGGCAGCGTAACTGAAGATGATATTATTTTTGCTTTAAAATCAGGTCACAAAGTTAGAGCAATAAAATATTATAGATCTGTTCATGGTGTAAGTTTGAAAGAAGCTAAAAATGCCATAGAAAAATTAACTTCAAAAAAATAAAACATGCCCTGAATTGAGGGCCAAGTAAAATTTAGCCATTAATTGCAAATTTTTAAAAGTAGTGAGCCTCTTTACTTCCACCACCTAAATACAACCCTTATCCATTTGTAGTGGTCAATAAAATTTGGCCACAGTTTTAGAATCTTTGTATCTAACCTCAGATTCATTTGGCGCTAAACCAGCATTATAATGATGCGGCCTAACGTTGTTGTAATATCCGTTGATATAATCACTAACGCTATATTTAGCATCTATAAAATTTCCATATCCAACCTTTGGCATCCATTCCGTTTTAAAGCTTCTAAAAAATCGCTCCATTGGCGCATTATCCCAACAATTTCCACGCCTACTCATACTTTGTGTGATTTTATAGCGCCATAAACGTTGACGATATTTTAAACTTGTATAATGACTACCCTGGTCTGAATGAAACATCAGTCCTGTCGGTTTTCCTCTGCTTTCATACGCGAGTTCAAGCGCTTTTAGCGTTAAATTAGTATCTGGTGACAACGACATGGCCCAGCCAACCACTTTACGTGCAAATAAATCAATAACAACGGCTAAATAAGCCCAACGATTACCTACCCAAATATATGTCACATCACCACACCACACTGTATCTGGCTCAACAACATCAAATTGTCTATCAAGCAGGTTTGGAATTTCAAGGTGTTCATTACCGCCGCGTTTATATGAATGTTGAGGTACTTGGCAGCTTTCAAGCTTTAATTTAACCATTAGCTTAGCAGCACGATAACGACTCAATTCAAAATCATTGTTCGTTGCTATTGCCGCGATTGTCCGCGCCCCAGCTGAGCCACCGCTCATTGCATGTATTGCTTTAACTTCAGCCTCTAGCCTTACTTGCTCTGGCGTCGGCGTTGTATCCCGTATAGCCCAATATTTATAGCTGCTACGATGCACATTGAATACGTTACACAGCACGCTAATTGGGTAACGCTCTCGTTGATTTAGTTTCTCAATTAACGAGAATTGTTCAGGGAGTCGGACATCAAGAGAGCGGTAGCCTTTTTTAATATATCCATTTCTAATTCAATGCGTTGGATTTGCTTTTTAAGTTCGCGGATTTCAATTTGTTCGGGCGTCATTGGCGAAGCAGATGGTGTCTGGCCACTCCGCTCTTGCTTTAATTGAGTAACCCACTTACTGACGGTTGATTTACCCACTCCCATCGCTTTGGCTGCTTCTTCTTGAGTATAACTTTGGTCAACGACAAGTTGAGCCGTTTCTAATTTTATTGCTGCAGAATACGTTGCGCGTTTTAATTTCGTCATTTTTTCACCCAAATTTGTATGCTTATTAGCATAACATTTCTTTCTTAATGGGTGGCCAAAATCACTGTACCACTACACTTTGAATACCAGCGATCTAATAATAAATTGCGCTATCCCCACTTATTTTTACTTCAGCGACATCACCAAACGCGCCGCCCTAAAAACAAATTAACTAAGAGTCAAATAACAATACCTTAGTAAACGCTAGTTCATATTACGTCACGTAATATCCATGCAGAACTTTAAGTTAAACATACGTTCGTGCAGCGTTCCCATTTTTATTAGACTCAATTTATTGGACATTCTTTTTATGAAATTAAAGTTATTTATCGCAATTATTTTTAGCACTTCGATGTCGTCTTACGCGACAGATGCATTAGATAAAACGGAGTTTTCATTCGAAGACTTAAAATCACTTGCAAAAGCCTCGGCCGAAAAACCCTATACGCCAACTAAGGTGCCAGCGCCGGAGTTAATCGATAAAATTACGTATGACGAACACTGGAAAATACGCTTTAAAGAAGATGAAACCTTATACCCAAGTGGAAAAAACGCACCTGTACAATTATTTTACCCTGGGCGATATTTTCCTGAGCCAGTAAGTATTTACATCAGAGACGATGAAAATCAGGTGCAAAACGTACCTTTTAGTAATGATGTTTTTGATATGCCTGATGACAGCCCAGCTCACGATCTCCCAGAAGGGTTTGGATTTGCAGGCTTTAGAATAATGCGCCCAGATATGAAACCAGATTGGATATCTTTTTTAGGCGCGTCTTATTTTCGTACCGACGGCCCAGAGGGGCAATATGGACTCTCGGCTCGAGGTATCGCGATTAATACGGGCATGAATCAGCCAGAAGAATTTCCGCGCTTTTCTGCTTTTTGGATTGGCCCCGCAGAGAAAAAAGGTGAAAGTGTGTCTGTTTGGGCATTGCTTGAAGGGCCTTCTATCACTGGTGCTTATCGATTTGGTTTAAGCAAAGATAACAAAGAAGCCAAAGGCCATATTACCTCTGTAACGGCTAATTTGTATATGCGCGCCGATGTTGAACGCTTAGGCGTAGCACCATTAACCAGTATGTATTGGTATTCACAAAAAGATAAAACAGAAGCTAAAGATTGGCGCCCAGAAATTCACGACAGCGATGGCCTGGCGATTCATACAGGTTCAGAGCAATACATTTGGCGACCGTTAAATAACCCTCAGTCGGTATCGACCAATAGCTTTATTGATGAGAACCCTAAAGGCTTTGGCTTAATTCAAAGGGATCGTGATTTTGATAACTACCAAGACGATGGCGTATTTTACAATAAGCGTTCATCAGCGTGGATAAAACCTAAAGGGAAATGGGGTAAAGGGGCTGTTCAGTTAATCGAGATCCCTACAAAAGATGAAACGTTCGACAATATTGTTGCCTATTGGGTGCCTGAAAAAGAGGCGCGCAAAGGTGATGAGTTTACCTTTTCTTATGATATTGAATGGCGTCCACTCGATCCAAAATCAAAAACGCTTGCAAGCGTTGTAAATACTCGCCAAGGCTTAGGCGGGATTCCCGGCCAGCCAATTCCTAAAGGTGTTAACAAAATGGTGATTGATTTTGAAGGCCCAGTATTTAATGGCTTAGATAACGAAAGTGGTATAAAGCCGATTGTTGAAGCCAGTAATGGTGAAATACTAGAGCCTATTGGAGTTTATCCGGTAGTTGGTACAAACCAATGGCGATTAGCGTTTGACTATAAACAGACTAATAACGACCCAGTAAGCATACGCGCGTATTTAGTTGATAAAAATGATGACGCGATAACTGAGACATGGGTAAGTGATGCAACGGTAACGATCGAATAAGACTTTAAAGTAACTGTTTAGCATATTGTTCTTAAATGAACTCAGGCGCTTTTTATCCTTGTTCTTTTTAATGCTTGGCTTTATGTATGCTTTAATTAAATTTATAATTAAAGCATACAAATTACGTGCATAAAAAGTAGTGGAACTTAATATGACATTTTTAAAAAATGTAAAGCAACAAGCGGCGACTAAAATGCCTTCTGAATTAGAGCGTTTATGGCAGCGAATTGAAAAACATACTAAGCGTAACGCAAACTTTGATATTAAAAAGCAGATCCTGTTTTCTCAATTTCAAGAAAAAGTAGAGCACCATGAGCAACGTCAAGCTCAAATGATTGCAGAACAAATCATTCATTTTAGTAAGTTTATCCAACGTAAAAGTTTAACTATTGAACAGCGTAATGAACTTGTGGATTGGATAAATGAAGATTTAGATTATTTGTCAGAACATCCATTCATTGGCGAGTTGAATGTTGAGGAAGTGTCTCAAGTTTTTCAATCTTACCTAAATAAGTATAACCAAGATACGGTTAGTACAATCCCTTCTTCAGAGTTAAACATATTACGTAATATGTTACAGCAAGATTTCCCCGGTTTAGAATTAACAGATGACGAACTGAGAGAAATAACAGCTGATCCTTCATTGCTTTATAAGCACCTTGACGAGCAAGGTTTTGGTGAGGAAAAAGATGATGAAGCGTTTAGTGCAGATAATATGGACTATGAACAAGATGAAGATTGGGATGACTTTTTTGACCAACACGAACAATTTGATCGCGATGAAATTAAACAGCAAAAAAACAACTCAAAATTAGAAAAGTTATTTAAAGGCTCGCAGCTAAACAAAATGTATAAACGTTTAGCATCTAAGTTGCATCCAGATAAAGAATCTGATCTTGCAAAAAAAGCAGAAAAACACGAACTAATGCAACAGTTAGTACAAGCTCGAAAAGAGAAAGACGGTTTTACTTTATTACAGCTTTACATAAGCCATTTTGACGATGATGTCGATTTTGATGAAGAAACCAAAGCAAACTTAATACCGTTACTGAAAAATAAAATAATCGAGCTAAATGAGCAGCATCGCCAACAAAAAGAAAGTAATGACCAATATACAATTGTGTGGCGTAAGTTTAATGGTCGTAGTAAAGCGCAAATTAAAGATAATTTTGTAAACCATTTAGCGGCGCTAAATAATGAATGTGATGAAATTGCTAAACGTTTAGAGTATTGCACTACGGTTAAATCACTTAAAGATGAGCTTAACAACCGCATTATGAATAAACGTCATATGCCCATGTCTTTAGAGGCGGCTCTCGAAAACATGTTCAATTTTTGATAAATTAACAGTGACGTCAGCCTAAGTTTTTTCATTAAGTTAGAATGGCTGGCCTGTTTAGCTGTAATTGTGTGCTGCGTAGTATGTTATGTAGTGTGAACGATTAGGCCAATTAGGCCGATTAGGCCGATTACGCCAGTTAGATAAAATAGACTTGCTTAAAATGTTGGATTTAGGTTAAATAGGTACAGGGTTAACACATTGGCAACGTTGAGCGTATTTTCCTCTAGATACACAATTTATTAAGGATGAATAATTGAATTATAAAAACTGGCTTCAAAAAAATTTTTCTCAATTAGATAAAGCCCCGCAAGAAACGATTAACTCACCCATCAGTAAAGCACAATCGGAGATTGAACTTTTTAGAGAGTTTTTAAAAGTACTAGGTAGTTTACTTTTTATTATCCCCTTTAACTTATATCTTTATGTTTCTGGTATTGCGTTATATAAAAGTCCTATTTATTGGTTTTTAGTGATTGCCTCATTTGCAGTTGGTGGTTTTATAGGGCTTTATTGTGAGCAAACGTTAGTTAAAAGACGTCTTAAAAAAATAATACATTTAAAGGAAATCTAAATGACTAATGACGAAGTTATTTCAACGCTGCGCAGTGCAAAAGTTAAAGTTATTCTTTATGTTTCGGGTTTATTTATACTTATGGCTTTCGTTGATTTTTATTTGGTTAGCACCTCAGTAAAAACAACACAAAGTATGCTATCAAACTCACCATTCTCTATTGTTATTTTTGTATGTTTGCAATTAGCGATAATGCTTACTTTTACATACTTAGAGAAAATTCTCGTTGGTATAAATAAAATAAATGATAGTGCCGATATATCAGGTTGAGATAGCACTGTATAACAGAATAAATAAAGTCAATTTTTTGAGTTTTACATAACGAACTTTAGTCAATTATATAGATATTTTTAATATGGAGATCTGATGAGAAAATCAATTGAATTTACCGTTAAGTCAATCAAAGTTAAAATAATTAATTCTTGGTTTAGTGGTACTAAATTATATGTGAATGGTGACTTACGAGATACTGACAAAACGTTGTTAGCTTTTAGGAATAATACTTTACTATCTGCAAATTTAGGTGAGTTGGGTGTTCTTGAAATTAAGCCATTATCGGGTCTAATTACGACTGAAATGGACGCATATTTAGTTAACGATACGAATATTCAACATGTATATAGCTCACATAAACGCCTTAGCCTAAAAGAGCAAAGGGTAGCTCGATAAAGCTACTTTAAATAACGTATATTCCTTCGTTTTCCTGTATTTACCTGCGTTCAGTAATAACCTCCCAATGACTTTAGGAGGTTTAAGCCCCTAGCATACAAAGTTAATATATTTGGTTTTACTCTATTAATTCAAAACTATTCAAACTCTTTTACATAAAGTAAAAGCGCGCTGTACATTACGCTCAGTGCTTTTTTCACATCCTCATTAATAACCGCTTCTGCAGGGTGATGGCTTATACCGCCAGGGCTGCGTATAAACAGCATGCCAACAGGGCAAATAGGCGCGATTGCCATTGCATCATGCCCGGCGCCTGAAGCAAGAGAAGGTGAGGCTTGGTTATTAAGTTTACATGCGCAGGTAAATAAATGCTGAATAGTGGTGTCGCACGCAACGGCATCGGCTGCGTGAGTCCATTGCCAATCAAGTGTTAAATTGCGTTTGCTTGCTATAGATTGAGCGCAGCTTTGTATGTCGCTTAGTAAATTAGTAAGGTCGGTGTCGCTCTGTGCGCGTGCATCTAGGCTTATGGTCGTTTTGCCTGCAATCACGTTTGTAGCACCGGGGCGAGATTGTATTTGCCCTACGGTGGCAACTTCGCCATTTTTAGCATTGTTTGCTAGTTGTTCAATTTCGGTTACTAATTCGGCGCAGCCTGCTAACGAATCCTGACGTAAGTTCATTGGTGTTGTACCTGCATGACCGCTTTGACCTGTTAAGGTAAGCATGGCGCGCTTTGCTCCTGCAATAGCCGTTACAACGCCTAACGCCTGATTAACCGATTCGAGCACCGGACCTTGCTCTATATGAGTTTCCCAGTAAGCTAGTAATTCATTTTTATTAAGTGCAGCTTTTGCGTAGTCGTTGGGGTTTAAGCCAAAGTCGAGCATGGCTTGGCGCATAGTTATATCGCTTGTATCTTGTATATTTAGCCACTGCGGGTCAAACTCGTTAGCAAGTGCTTTTGAGCCAATTAAAGTGGTGGCAAAGCGGGTGCCTTCTTCATCGCAAAAGCCGACTACATCTAAATGAAAGGGTAAATCAAGCTTAAGCGTATGTGCAAGGGCGGCTATTTCAATACCCAGTAACACACCCAAAATACCATCAAACGCACCGGCGTTTGGTACTGTGTCGAGGTGCGAGCCTATAATTAAACGTTTAGCATGGGGGTTTGATGATTTAAGTCGCCCCCAAAGGTTGCCCACTTCGTCTTGCCACGATTGCATGCCAGCCTCAACCATCCACGATGCAGTAACGGCGTTACACTCTTTGTGCTCTTTTGATAAGTACACGCGGTGAATGCCGCCTTGCATTTGCGATAGCGCGCTGAGGGTTTTACAGCGAGATAAAGCGCGTGTTGCGTATTCATCAGCAAGTTCTTTATCTAATAAAAGGCTGTGTTGTGGGCTTACAATCGTCATGCTAAATCCTTTTTTTATTTATAGTGAGTAAGGGCGGCAATGGCGGCTTCGCCTTTAGGGCCTTTATAACCGTTGGCATGCAAACAAGCGTCTAAACTTGCAAGTGTTTGTAGTACGGTATCTTTTCGGGCGTTGTAGCCCATAGTGCCAATACGCCAAATTTTGCCATGAAGTGGTCCAAACGAGGTGCCAATTTCTATTCCAAAATCGGTTAGCATTTGTCCGCGCACGTGATCGGCATTAATGCCCTCGGGTATATAAACACCCAGTACGTTGTTCATTTTATGTGTTAAATCACCAAATACATTTAAGCCGAGCGCTTGAATGCCTGTTAGCATGGCATCGCCATGTAATTTGTGGCGCGCTACGCAGTTATCTACGCCTTCTTCAATTACTATGCGGGCGCATTCTGAGGCGCAATACAGCATGCTGGTGGCTTCGGTATGATGATTTAGGCGCTCCTCGCCCCAGTAATTCATTATCATGCCTAAATCAAAGTAGTTTGAGCGTACAAATGGCTCTGTGCCGTCGGTATGATCGGCTGTGCGAATACCAGCTTCTACCTTTTTACGTTTTTGGATCCACTCGGCGCATTTGTCGCTTAGTGTTAATGGCGCTGATCCAGAAGGACCGCCTAAACACTTTTGTAGGCCAACAGAAAGTGCATCGAGTTTCCACTCATCGGCAGGAAGTTCGTTACCCACAATAGATGCGGTGGCATCGCAATAAAATAGTACATCGTGCTTTTGGCAAATATCGCCAATATGCTCAAGAGGTTGGTTCATGGTGGTGGATGTATCGCCCTGTACCATAGCAAGCACATGGGGTTTTACATCAACAATGGCTTTTTCGATCTGTTCTGGCGTAAACACTTCGCCCCACGGTACGTCTATTGTGTGCACCTTTGCGCCAACGCGTTCTGCTATTTCAGCAAGTAGGTGGCCAAAGCGCCCCATAATTGGCACTAGTACTTTATCGCCTGGGCGTAAAATTGAGCATAATACGGCTTCAATACCTGCGCGCGATGTGCCATCTATTAGCATGGTCCATTCGTTTTTAGTTTTAAAAATTTCGCGGTAACGTGCCATGGTTTCGTTCATAAAATCGGTCATTACTGGGTCGTATTGACCTATAAGCTGCGCCGACATAGCACGTAAAACACGAGGATCTGCATTAATAGGGCCTGGTCCCATTAATAAACGCTGTGGTGGGTTTAAGGTTTGAACTTGCGTGTTATTAAACATATTTTAGGCTCCCAGAGTCTGAATGAGCATGCGAATGCCGGTTATCATTAAGACAACGGCAAAAGCGCGTTTTAGTTGTTTTTGATCCAGCTTGCTACCAATTTTTACGCCAATAGGCGCAAATAAAATAGTCAGCGGAATAATAAGAAAAAAGGCAGGGAGGTTAACTAACCCCCACGTACCTAGGGGAGCATCGGTTGGCGTTGTGCCAATACTTAATAAGGTAATAACACCTGGTAGCGCAATCAATAAACCAAAAACGGCCGCAGTTCCTACTGCAACATGGGCGCGTACATTAAATGCGTTTAGCATAGGTACGCCAATAGTACCGCCGCCTATGCCAATCATTACCGACAAACCACCTACAATACTTGCCATAACGCCTTGACCAAATTTACCTGGCAGTTGTTTTACAAGCGCGGGTGCGCCGGCTCTAAATAACATGTTTAAACTGACTAAAATAGCAATGCAGGCAAACATGAGCACTAATGCGTTACCGCGAACGGTATGAGCAATAATACTACCGACTACCGCCATAACTAATATAAACGGTGCCCAGTATTTTATTAGCGCAAGGTCAATATTTCCTTTGCTATGATGCGAGCGAATAGATGAAAGCGAAGTAGGTACTATGGTTGCAAGTGATGTGGCGGTGGCTATCATCATTGCCGACTCTGGGCTTACGCCAAAACCTTGCAGTAAAAAATACAGCACAGGTACGATAACAATACCGCCGCCTACACCAAAAAGTCCTGCTAAAATTCCGGCAAAAATACCGGTTGCTATTAAGGCCGCTACTATTGGCCATTGGTTTATTATTTCTGACATTGTGTTCCTGCTGTAGTTACTGTTGCACGTCCATCTGAACGAGGATCTGTTGCAGCTTCAAGGCTTGTAGGTGTATCTAAAATAGCCCCAGCGTGCCCCATCATTTCGCTATTATTATCAACGCTTACCCAATCGTGGTCACGTTGATTTAATTCATGTTCTATATGAGACGCTAAACTTTCTTCAATTTTTAAATTTGTACTTGTATCGCCCCATGTGCGTCCAAGTAACCAACGAGGGTCGCTAATTGCTTGTTTTATTGATTTATTTCGCCATGCGTAGCCTGCAAAAACAGCGGCTTGGGTTTGTGGTTGCCCTTCACCGCCCATTGTTCCGTAAGCAAGTCGACGACCATCGCTAAACTTTGCCATTGCTGGGTTAAGTGTATGAGCCGGCTTTTTATTTGGCGCAAGGGCGTTAATATTGTTACTCGCATCAATATCTTCATTGTTTAAACTAAAGCTTAAACCTCGGTTATTCCACACAAAGCCGCCTTCGCTCATTAGTATTCCGCTGCCAAATTCCCAGTAAATACTTTGAATAAAGCTTACTAATTGCCCGTTTTTATCTTTTGCAGCCATCCATACTGTATCGCCAGGC
The DNA here is from genome assembly GCF_011378845.1 of Pseudoalteromonas sp. Z9A4. NCBI lineage: Bacteria > Pseudomonadati > Pseudomonadota > Gammaproteobacteria > Alteromonadales > Pseudoalteromonadaceae > Pseudoalteromonas > Pseudoalteromonas sp. Z9A4. The sequence goes on along the minus strand of NZ_WTLA01000010.1, from coordinate 78,672 downwards.
TCTGCGTTAAATGACCATTGTTTGGCTTTACTCATATCAATATTGTTAGCAAGTTGGCTTAAGCGATCATCAGTTAGTGCTTTTTTATAATCATCCCCTAACACATTAGGATCAGCCCAAAGGGTAGGGCGATGCGTAAAGCTTTGTTTAGTTGCCTCAACAATTAAGTGCGTCCAGTCGGCATCGGTTTTAGCTAAATGCTTTAACTTATTTACGGCACCAATTATTTGTAGTGAATGCACGCCCTGTGTTGGCGCGGGTAAGTTGTAGCAATTAATACCACTGAGGTTTGCATTTAGCGCAGTAACTACCTCAGCTTTTGTATTTGCAATGTCACCTGCGGTAATTGAGCTGCCTGCTTTTGCTAAGTCGGCGGCAAATGAGTTAGCAAGTGCGCCTTCATAAAATGCGTTTAAACCCTGTTTTGCTAAGTATTCAAACGTTGCAGCAAGTTTAGGGTTTTTAAAATGTTGACCTGCTTGTAAGGGCTTGCCATTGGGTATGTAGAGGTTTTTAAACGCGTTATTAGTATTGTTAGCAGCGGCTAGCTTTTCGCAGCCTGCTTGCAAGCTTTTTGTTACGGTAAAACCCTCGCGAGCAAGCTCAATAGCGGGCGCTAAAATGTTTAACAGTGGTAGTGCTGCGTGCTCATCTAGTTCAAGCGCCTTTTGCCAACCGCGAATTGTACCCGCTTGAGTTAGTGCGCTTAATCCGCCGCGCTCTGGTATTTGCGTGAGCGGGTTATACGCCGTTGTATTAGTTGCTGCGCGGCCGCAGGCATCAATAGCAGTGGGCGTTTTTTGGTTTGGGTTATCGATAAGCCAAAAGCTGTCGCCACCAATTGAGTTCATATGTGGATACACAACGCTAATCGCAGCGGCAGCCGCTACCATAGCCTCGGTAGCTGTACCGCCTTGTTTTAGTATATTTATACCCGCCTCTGTTGCCGAAAAATGAGACGCGGTAAATGCAATATTGTGTGTGGTCATGCCGGTGTGTCCTGTTTAAAGTGTTCAGCTAGGTGCTTAACGCAAGCAAGTAGGCTTTTATCGTTACCGTGGGTCATCATTAATGAAAAACCATAAGGATGATCATTTGCTAAATCAGCCAGCGGTAAATGCACTTGCGCTGAGCCACTAAGTCCTGCAATTGCCGAAAGCGTAATAATTTGCATACGTAAGGCGCTTGTGTCGGCGCCTAATTTAGGTGCAGTTGTAGGGGTGGTGGGTAAAAATAAGCAGCTGTGCTTGTTTAAGTTTTTAGCGACGATTACTTGCCATTCGTGCTGTATTTTTAACGCCTCTTGTTCTTCTTGCTTGGTTAAAGCCAGTGCCATTTTAAAACGAGCCGCAATTGCTGGCGCAAAATGAGAAAGCTGATCTGGGAGTTCTAGCCAGTCTCGGTGCGTTTTAGCAATCGCACGACCTTGTAATATTCTAAAGGTATCGGCAAGCTCACTTAGCAGGCTGCTTTTGGGGAGCTTAAAATCGATATGATGATTAAAATAAGGTTTGGTTTTTTCTAAAAGCTTACCCAGTGGTGCTTGTAAAGAGGGGTCAACGAGTTCAAAGAGTGCTTCGCAAATAACCAGCGTATTTACTTTATTAATAGCTTGTTGTGGTAATAATACATCGCTAACGCTGCTTAATAGCTCAGCGCTTTGGGTAAGCCAACCTATGGTATCAAAAGGGGGAGCCAACGGTATTAGGCCGTCTTTTTCAATCACGTTATGGCTTGGCCTTATGCCATATAAACCACAATAGCTGGCGGGTATTCTAATTGAGCCGCCAGTGTCGGTACCTAAGCCAATATCGGCTAAGTTAGCAGCCACGGCTGCTGCCGAACCCATACTCGAACCACCGCAAGCATGCCCTTTTAATTTAGGATTTTGCGCAGCGCCATAATGTATATTATTACCCTCTAAGCTATAAGCCAGTTCGTCTGTGTGGGTAAAGCCTATAAAGTTACAACCAGCGGTCATGAGCTTATTAACCGAGCTTGCCGTATTTTGAGCCGGTTTAGCTGTTTTAAACCAATGTGGATTGCCAGCGCTGTTACGCTCGCCTTTTACTGCAAATACATCTTTTACGGCTAAGCGATTGTTTGCAAGTAGACCAGATTGATTTGTTTGCCACAGGGTAGGACCGTGATTGCAAAAGATACCTTTGTTATTTTTTTTATCACTCATTTGCAGCTCATTATTATAAAACTGACCAAGTACTTACTTATTAAGTTAAGAGTGATTAAAAAGCGGGCTGGTTATTATTATTTTAATACCAATTTTATTAAAAACATGATCATTCTATCGGATTAAATAGCGCACTTACTTCGTTAAAAATTATTCATAGAGAACAACTATATGTCATAATTTTTTCCTTGTTATTACGCTATTTTCTTCGCGTTATAATAGATCACTAATTTAATGCAATTGGTATAACTCCGCTTTTTAATCGGTAGTTTTGATTTTATCGTGCTTAGACTAAGCAAGAGGAATGCCATAAATTAAAAACCTGTCCAACTGGTCAGGTTTTGGTGGACTGTATGAGGTTTATAAATGTGGGCTATAAAAATAGTGAGATTAAAAATGAGTTAAAACAAACCAATTTGGTGCGAAGGTGCACCAAGTTGGTCTTTATTTATATGGTTGTGAGTGCTAAATAAGGGGCGTTTTACTGATGATTAAACCGTTAATATCGGCGTAAACCCAATCGTTAGGTTCTATGGTGGTGCTAAGCATGGTAATAGCTTGGTTTTTATCACCAAAGCCGCGCTTTAAGGTACTACGCGGTGTAGAGCCTAGCGCCATTACAGGTAAGTTCATCGTGGCGAGTATTTCTATATCTCGGCAACATCCATTTATTATTACGCCTTCCCAGCCATTATTTAGGGCACGTTCAGCCATAATATCGCCTATAAACGCAAAGCGTTTGCTCGCAAACCCGTTTATAACTAATACTTTACCTTCACCATTTTCATGCAATATATCGGCGGCAAAAGAGTTGTCTTCTGGGCAGGTAACGGTAACTACTTTGCCATAAAACGTGGTTTTTTTACCAAAGTGGTAAAGGCCGCTGTCTGCTACTTGTACGTTATCGCGATGATCGTCAAATAAATCGGGTGTAGTAAAGGATGTCATGGGTTAAGTCTCACTTTGCTCAGGTATTTTAAGACCAATACCTTTTAAAATTATGTGGGCAATTGATTGCGTAATCTGTGCCACATCGGTTTCGTCGTACTCTAATTTGTTCATTACGAGTAAAACCTCAGCCTGAAAGTCGGCGTAATATTGCGTGGTAGACCAAATAGTAAAGAGCAAATGGTAGGGGTCAACCTTATCCATTTTATCTGCGTCCATCCATGCTTGAAGTACATCAACCTTTTGTTTAACCCAAGGGCGGGTATTGGTTCTAAAGTAGTTTTGTAAATAGGGTGCACCGCGCAGTATTTCACTGGCAAATAAGCGAGATTGCATTGGCTGATTTACGGCCAGTATTACTTTGCTTTTAATATAGTTATAAAGCACGGTAGCTGGATCGTCGTTAATTGTGACGTTATCAAGCCCTAAGTTCCAATTAGCTATTATGCGGTCAATCACAGACTCGTACAGACCATCTTTACTTTTAAAGTAATACAAAATATTAGCTTTTGGCACCTGCGCTTCTTTAGCAACCATGCTCATACTTGCTCCGTCGTAACCTAATTGCGAAAACAATTGCTCGGCGGCATCTAAAATTAGTTTTTGGTTTTTCTCGCGTGTAACTTCTTTTTTATTTGGCTTTATTTGTGTGGTCATTATAGAGTTTGCGTGTTTAACGTATTGATTGATTGTAGCTTTACTGACCAAAAGGTCAATTACTAAAAAGGTGAATGTTAAAAACAGGCGAGAGGTTTAAGCTATTAACTTTAATTGTTTAATTAAATAATTACTGTTAGTTTAGTTTCAAATTTACGAGTAGTACTTTTGGGTTGGCAAATGGATTTTATAAGCAAAAATAAATATACACTATATGGAGTCGCTGCAATATTACTGTGGAGTTGCTTAGTTGCATTACTACGGGATATTTCTGAGTTGTTTAGCCCCATTGGTGGTGCTGCGGCTATGTATTCTGTCAGTGCGATATTTTTAATTTTGGTTATGGGAGTGCCCAAGTTTAGTGGTTTTTCGAAACGCTACTTGGTAGTAGGTACTTTATTATTTGTATCGTACGAAATTTGTTTGGCGCTTTCTATTGGTATGGCAAATAGTCGTCATCAGGCAATGGAAATGGCGGTTATTAATTATTTATGGCCCACGCTAACAATATTGCTCTCTATTATTATTGGGCGCAAAAAAGTAAGTTACTGGGTTTACCCAAGCATGATTATTGCTTTTTTAGGCGTTGCTTGGTGTATTACGGGCGATCAAGAAATGTCACTCGATACGCTTGTTACTAACTTTGCTGATAATCCTGCTACTTACCTAATGGCATTAGCTGCAGCGTTTATATGGGCTATTTATTGCGTAGTAACGCAAAAGCTGAGTAATGGTAAAAATGCCATTACGTTATTTTTTACTGTTACGGCAATTGGTTTGTGGGCGCAATATGGTTTTAGTAATGAAGCGCCATTAACGTTTTCACTCAGCTCAAGCATGACGTTATTATTAGCTGGTGTAGTCGTGGGGAGCGGTTATGCACTGTGGAATCAAGCTATTATTGGCGGTAACTTAATGCTGTTGGGCACGCTTTCGTACTTTACACCGGTGTTTTCTAGTATTATTTCGGCGTTGTATTTATCTATTACGCTGAGTGCTTCGTTTTGGCAAGGGGTTGTACTGGTAACAGTGGGCTCGCTAATTTGCTACTTTGTAACGCGAGAAAAGCCTAAACGCACAGTAAACTAATCTACTTTAGTTAACTCTTTTAAGGTGCTGATATTTAATGGTTTAATGGTTTAATGGTTTAATGGTTTTATATTTTAAATCTAAATTTATACCTTTAATGAGGCGTGCAATACGCCTCATTAAGTTTTTCTTTATAATTTTGCAGGTATAACTGCATAGCTTACTGATTTATTTCTAACTTTTTTTGCACAATAATAAAATATTAATGCAAATACTGCAGCGCTAATATCAACAAAACCGCTTTGATAATATTTTAAAAAATCATCAGCTAATAAAGCCTGTATAAGTGTTGAAACTCCCATACCAGCAGATAAAAGTGTAATACCCATTAAGCCCCAATAGCTAGCGTGGTGAGTTCCTTTAAAAAAGGTATAAGCAACAAAGGCAAAAAATACCAAATAGTAACTATAGAGATAGCTGTAATTTGCGTTACCCATATATTGGTTAGTCCATTTAGCTTGTAATAAAGTGGCAACCATTGCAATCATTGACCCTAAGCAAACACCAATTGTTAAATTTGCCATAAATCGTGTACTTCGTTTGTTGGCATCTTGTTTAAAGCGCTTGTCTAGCCATAATAAGTTACCAGAGTAAAATAAGAATGCGCCAAGTAGCCCCATAACAAAATACCCCCAACGTCCCCATTCACCTCCATAAGTACCAAAGTGAAGTGAAAAGAAACTTCCTACTATATTACCCCAAACACCATCATCTCCTTGCGGATAGCTTGAGTTAAGTACTTCTAATGTATAGGGGTGTAAGAATAAGTAGTCGGTATCAGGTCCGCGAACGACAGCGCTGCTATTACTCATTTTTAATGTTGCAGTCGGACTGTTTGTATTTAAACGACTAAATGTAATGTGAATTGGCTCATAACCTGGGGCGTAGTTTTTTGCCGCTAGGAGCTGCTTATTTATGCTTGGTAAGTTTGCAATATGATAATTATGTGCTGCTGGGGCAGGACGTTGAAAAAAGGATTTATCGTCATAAAATGCTGATAGACCATCATAAACCAGATCATGAAATGCAAATACCACCACAGTAAACGCTATAATTAAATGAAAAGGCAAGCTGGCGATCCCAACTAAATTATGACTATCGAGCCAAAAGCGACTGGCGCCTTTTTCTTTTCGAATCGCAAAAAAGGTTTTTACAAGCGTAGGTAGTAAAATAATTACGCCAGACACCAATGCTAAAAAGTACAGCGCAGATGCTATACCGAGTATATATACGCCTGATTGGTCGTGCCCAATTTCGCCTGCAAACCCTGCGGTTCGATGTAAGTAATCTATTAAATCTGCAAGTTTATTCTCACTTTGTTGCTGTATTACAAGATCATTTTGCTGGTTTAGATAGAGCACCTGTAATTGATTATCAAGTTTCATCCCGCGCTCTTTACCTTGGCTATACCAAGATAGTGGCGCTTGATTTGTTAATAAGTCGAGAGAAAAACCATTACCCATTTGCTCAGGGTACTTAGCTATTGCTTGATCAACCAATGTTTGGTGATTGTTAGTGTGTGGTTTAGTCACTGGTGCACTGGCGGGGTTTGCCCACTGTGCTAATTCGTGTTTAAACATGGTTAAACTACCAGCATAAAAACCTATAAAAAGTACTAAACCTGCAATTATTCCAGTCCATGTATGCACGCCTTGGTAGGTACGCAAAATATCGGCTCTTACTCTCATAGCCAATTCCTTAAAATTATAAATAAACTATATAGCGTTATATTTAAGCCCCCAAGTGTCAGCCAAGCATTTTTTGCTGAACTAAACAGGTAGGTGAAGCTAAAAATAGTTAACCATAAAATGGGTATCATCCACATATTAAATTGCACTTTGTCGGGCGCATCTATGCCTCCCGCTCCGTACCATGCAAAAAAAGCAACGAGAATAAACGCTAGCGCTAGCCCTAAAAAACAACCAGCCAAACTTTTGCCAAGCCAAGTTGGTTTTATTTTTTGCCTTTGTGCAGATGACATTATTTTACTTCCTTGTGTTTAATCAGGCTTACGATCGGAATTATTATTAAAGCGAGCATTATCATTAAAATGATAAAAAATACGGCTGCCGCATTAGAAAAAGCATATAAGGCTAATGGTATTGCAATAACAAAAAGGATAAATGAGAGCTTGCGCCAGCTTTTGTTAATGGGTTTGCTTAGAAGTCGTTGGTGGCGGTTACTAAGATAAAACAGGGATGTAGCAGTAAATAAAATAAGAGAAAGGGTAAGTTGCAACATAAATTAAAACACTTATTAATGATGTTGCTATTCTAAATGATAACTAAACTCAATTGCAACAAGTGTGTGTTTGTGCTATTTTTTCGAAAAATAAAACAACTATCCATAAAAGGAAATAACTGTGGTAGCTTCATTTAAGCCTAATAAACTTTCACTACTGATTACAAGCTCTTTGTTATTGGCTCAAAGTAATGCATTTGCTGATGAAACAAGTCGAGAATCAATAGATACAATTATTGTAACAGGCGAAAAAATCGAAAGGTCACTCAAAGATACGATTACATCGGTTGCAGTGGTAGATAAGTCACTATTAGAAAATGGACAACTAGGTTCGGTTTCAGAAGCTTTGGCAGAAATGGCAAATGTAGTGGTACTTACTGGAGCCGTGCCAGATATGCGCGGTGTGTCGGGTAATGGTGGTGCAACAGGTTTTAACTCATTTAGTGGAGGCTCTAAAGCAAGAGTATCAACGCTTGTTGATGGTGTAAGTCAGCCATTTGTAGCTGATTTAACCGGTGATACAGGTTTGTGGGATATAGATCAAATAGCGGTATACCGTGGACCGCAGTCAACTAGCAATGGTCGTAATAGCATTGGTGGTGCAGTTTATATGACAACCAAAGCACCAACACAAGATTTTGAAGGTGCTGTGCGCGTTGGGTATAGAAATCAAGATAGTTACCTTGATACAGCCGCTGTTGTTTCGGGGGCTTTAATTGAGGATGTACTAGCATTTCGTTTATCTACTCAATATGTAAATGGTGAAACCTTTAGCAACCCAACGATACATGAAACCAATCCAACAGATAAAAACTTAAATCAGCTTAATACCAGTAGTACGCGTGCAAAATTACTGTATACCCCAACGACCGATTTAGCTGTACAGCTAACTTACTCTACCTACAGTGAAGAGGGTAATACAGGTCGTAAGTACTTTGAAGGTGATGAACCGTTTGATTATGTACCGTTATTTCAGCGCGATATGGATACCCAGTCAGACACGACCCAGGTAAATATTGATTATAAAATAAATGATAACTTTTCGTTCGATATATTACTCGCTTATATGGATTATGACTGGGGCTTTGAAGCATATGAGGCACTTGCCAGTGCGGAGTCTGATATTTCTATGGATGAAAAAAATATCACAATTGATAGTAAATTAAATTTTGGCTTAAATAGTGATTTTTATTCGGGTTTTGTAGGTATTGCTTATTTTGACCGTGAACAAGACTTTAAAAGCGTTGGTGCAACCAATTATTTTGGTGACGATAGTAGTGACTCTAAAGCAATTTATGGCGAAACAAGCTTTGAGTTAACAAATGAGCTTACGTTAACAGCGGGGCTGCGAGTTGAGCGTGAAGAACAACTTCGTAATTTTGATATGGCTTTTGGTGGCAGCAGATTAGTTGAGCAATTAGATAATTCTAATACGATAAAACTACCTACGGTAGCTGTTCAATATAAAGTAACTAATAACACTACCTTATCGGCAAGTGCTCGTCGTGGTTATAACGCTGGTGGTGGTGCCTTAGATTTTGCTGCACAAGAATACTATTACTACGAGCAAGAATCAGTAAATACCTATGAAGTAGGCTCGCGTAGCGTACTAAATAATGGTGATTTAAATATTAGTGCTAATATTTTTTACAATAACTTTAATGGTTATCAAGCTTTAAGCTCAAGTCGAAAAATCACTAATATTGACGATGCGCATAGCTATGGCTTAGAACTTGAAGCATATAGCATGCTAGGTGAGCAATGGCAGTTACATGCAGGGCTAGGTTTATTAAAAACTAAAATAGATGAATCAGCGACTTATTCAGATGCAGTGGGTAACGAATTAAACTCAGCACCAGAGCTAACTGCAAGTTTAGGTTTATCGCATTGGTTTACAGATAGCTTAAAGTTAAATGTGAGCGCTAATTATGTAGACGATTACTATGGCGATTTAACTAATACAGAAGAGCGTGTTGCCGGAGGTTATACAATTACGCGTGCAACAATAAGCTATAATAGCGATCATTGGTTGGTGAGTGCTTTTATTAATAATGCATTAGATGAAGAAGCATTTACGTCAGTTGAGCCTGCAAGTGGTCGTTACCCAACGGGTTATGTTGCGGTAGTGAATCCTCAAACGTTAGGTGCTTCAGTAACGTATCGTTTTTAACGTGCTTCTAAAATAATGAATTGGAAATTGTAACGCTACTTTTTAAAGGTAAAATAATTTAAAGCCCTAAAGCATTAGGGCTTTTCAATAAAGGGGGAACTTTAACCGAGCTTAAATTAAATAATGTCGCGCACTTGTTGTTTAAATGACTTGCCAATTTTAACTGACACGCCTGATGCTAGTTGAACGCTTTCAGTACTTAACGCGACCACTTTGTGTTTGTTAATCACGTAAGATTTGTGGACTTGAATAAATGAAGTATCAAGTTCCTGCAATATGTATTTGAGAGTACTGCTTGCAAGTAATGATTTTTCACCTTGCCATACTCTTACGTAATTTCCATACGCTTCAAACATGTCTATATCGCTTAATTGAATTTTATGTTTTTCACGATCGATTTTAAGCGTAATAGTCAGAGGTGCCTTGGGATTTAGCGTTATGTGTTTTCTTTTTTTCCGTACTTTATTGAGTGCTTGTTCAAGGCGTTGCGCAGAGACTGGTTTTAGTAGGTAGTCAGTTACGTCTAGTTCAAAACCGGCTAAAGCATATTCTTGATACGCACTAATAATAATCACTTGTGGTCGATTCGCGAGCACTTTTAGTAATGCAATCCCTGATAGTTCGGGCATGCTTATGTCTAAAAATAACAAATCAATAGATGATGTGGCTAAAGCACATAATGCATCTTTAGCGTTAAGGTATTGTCCGCTTATATTAATATCTTTATGGGCACTTAAATGATGCAGTATAACGTCATGCGCGAGCGGCTCGTCATCAACAATTATTGTGTTTAGCATGTAGCCAGCTCCAATTTAAGTGTGGTTTGCCAAAGGTTTTTATTTTCATTAATAATTAATGTGTGCTTATTTGGATATAAAAGGGTCAGCCTACGGCGTAAATTGTTAAGTCCCATCCCATGCTCTGAATTGTTATTAGGTAGAATAGGATTAGATGAAAATAGCGTTAGTATGTTATCGGCCATGGTGATTTTAAACACAACTGTTACTTTTTGTGACGTCGGCTCTACACCATGCTTTATCGCGTTTTCTAAAATCATTATTAACAGTAGTGGCGAAATTAAATAGTGTTGTTGATATTCAGGCCATTGCACATCAAAGTTACAGCGCTCAGCACTTCGCAAACGCTGTAATGCAATAAAACCTTTTAAGTAATTGATTTCTTTTTCTAAACTCACCTGTGCTTTTTGGCCTTCATAAACACTGTAACGCAGTAAATTAGCTAATTGCATAACAAGATCTGGTGCATTATCTGCTTTTTTTAATGTCAGCGCGTAAAGGTTGTTTAATGTATTAAATAAAAAATGAGGGTTAATTTGCTGCTGAAGTAGCATTAGCTCTGTTTTTGTTTGTTGCTGGGCAATGTTGCTAATTTGAACGTGTTGTTGCTGTCGTTCAAACGCTAAAATAATCGGTGTGCTTATAGCTAAAAACAAAAATACGAACTGATAATTTTCAGGGCTGAAAATATTATCATTACCGCCTGGTGTTAAGTTAGCAATGCCTGAGGGTAAATCGTTAATAGGTAACAGTAGCAAGCACGATGTTAATATAGGTGTAAGTACAACGAGGCTTATTAAACTTGCAAACAAAAATATTAATACGCCATGATAGGTTAATACGTAGCGTATTAATAAATATCTATTTAATAAATACACTCCATATACTAATCCGGCACAAACAGTAATTTGCCAAAGGTAACCCAAAAAAGTATCAAACTGTGTGAATACTTTATAAACATCAATAACAGGCTCAATAGGCTGGTTTAACATAGGATCAGTGTGCGTATTGAGTATGCTTGATGTAACTATTGCCCAACCTAAAAGTACTATAAACACGACTGTATCAAGTGAAAACAAGGATTTAAGCCATTTATTACTCAACACATTGTTATTTTTATTAGTGCGTTTAGTAATAAGCCATATACCACTTGCAGATGCGCACAGTGTCCAACATTGTGCATCAAGGTATTGCCATTGCGAAAAGTTAAGAAGTTGGTTATTAAATACTAGCAAGAGAGATGGATAGGCTAAAAAGCCTAACAGCCAAACTATGATTGCGGGTGTAAGTAATAAACGATATGCAAACGCATGGGCAATAAAAAAGGGAATACACTGTAAAAAAAGTTGAATATTAATAGTCAGATATTGGCTAGTTGAATCCATATGTGATGACAAAAAGCGTATATGAGAGTCGAGCATAATAGCGGCTATTAGCGGTAAAAAAATTATTAGCTGGGTAATGCTAAAGCGTTGCCATATTGGTGTATTGGCTTGCTGCATATGTGACTCCGTTTTTATTATAGTTTCTGAGCAGATATGCTTAGATAAAATTGTCTTTTTATTTTAAACATTACCTTTGCACAATTCACTACGCTGAGCGCGCTAGTTTATCCATAAAATTGTTTCAATCATAATTTATTTTTAAAATAATTATTTTATTTCATAGGGTTAGTAACCGTTTTAAGCATACTAGGCCGTTTATTTAAATGATGAAAGGTCATATTTAAATGACCAACGTTACTTTTTTATGTTCATCATTTATTTCAATACGTTAACCATTATTTTCTCGCTTGTATTGACTTGCTTTCTTAAGCTGGTGCTATACCAATTAAGGATGAAACTAATGCTTACACTGAAAAATATCAACAAAAAATACGCAGATGGTACGCAGGCTTTGAATGATGTGACGATCACTCTACCCGCCGGTATGGTCGGTCTACTTGGCCCTAATGGAGCGGGTAAATCAACACTTATGCGCACACTCGCGTGTTTACAAAATGCCGACTCCGGACATATTAATTTTAATGGCCTTGATGTGATTAGCCAACCAGATGCGCTTAGATCGCAGCTAGGCTATTTACCACAATATTTTGGCGTGTACCCCAACATGAGTTGTCGGGCGTTACTTGAGCATATTGCCGTATTAAAAGGCATAGATGGTAATGCACGCAAAAACCAAATTAATAGTTTACTTGAGCTAACCAATTTGACTCAGTTTGCTAATAAAAAGGTCGTTAATTTTTCGGGAGGAATGAAGCAGCGTTTTGGTGTGGCTCAGGCTTTGTTAGGTAACCCAAAGCTAATTATTATGGATGAACCCACTGCTGGGCTTGATCCTGTGGAGCGAGAAAGTTTAAATAATTTACTCGTTAGTATTAGTCAAAATAGGTTGGTATTGTTATCGACCCATATTGTTGAAGATGTAGAAAATTTATGTCACTACGTGGCCATTATAGATCAAGGAGCACTCATACAAAGCGGTGACGTAAAAGAGTTACTAGTTCCTTTAGAAGGTAAGATTTGGCAGCTCGAAAGTTTACCCACGGGCATACCGAATCAGTATGTATTAAGTAAGAGCCATCGCTATGGTAGAGCGTCATTTCGTGTGTATGCAGACACGGCTCCTGCACAAAATGCAATAAACTCGCCCGCTACGCTTCAAGACAAGTACTTTTTTGCACTTAATGAAGGAAGTCAAACATGTTAATTTTTAATGAGTGGCGATATGCAGTGCGCCAACCACTTGTTTGGCTGTGCATTATTATCCCTTTGGTATTTGCGGTTATGTTGTCCTCTGGGCTTGCAGCAGTTGAAGTTAATTCGTTAAAACAATTTAAGTTAAATATTACAATGCTACAAATGATGCAGTTACCTGTGCTTGTAGGAGTATTGGCGCCCGTTATATTTTTACGAGATCAGCACGCGTCAATGCAGGAGCTTATTTATGCTACGCAAACTAGCTTATTTAAGCGCAGTTTAGCAAGAGTATGCTTACTGATTTGCTTGGTTTTTATTATTAGTTTAATCAGTGATTTAGTAATGATATACATGCAAGTAAGGCAATTGGGCTATATACCAAATATGGTTTCTTTTACTGTATTTAATAGCTTTTTAGTGTTGTTACCAAATAGCTGCTTTTTAGTTGTTGTTGCCTTTTTTGTTTGCCATAAATCAGCTAATTCATTACCCAATTATGTTGTTTTTACAGTGTTGTGGATAGGCTACATAATGCTTGCAAGTATTACCGGAAATCCAATGCTTGCTGGAAGTAGTATTATAAGCAATCGATTTTATACATTATTTGTTTGGCTTGACCCTTTTGCATACACAGCCGTAATAAACAGTTTAACCAATTCATTAGGAGCTTCATTTGCTATTAATCGCGTTGTTGTGAGTATGCTTGCTGTTGGTATTTTTTATATTACTTTTAGTAAAAATAAAAAACACACATTATTAAAGAGTGAAAATGGTAAAAATACTAACGAATACATTCGTTACAACACGTTAGAACCCGCTGAATATAAAACAGCGAAAGTCACAAAAAAACCATTTTTGATGATGGCCAGTTTATACAAAATTACGCTGGTTAATTTGGTTTCACACCCTGTTACTTTACTGATTATTTTTGTTTGGCCGGTGATAGTTTTTAATAGTGTTGCCTCGTCGTCTGGTTATGTTGAACCAATGAGTGTTATGAGCACCACAAGCCTTGATGCGATCAGTTATTATGCATTTGATATGCATTTGATATGCAATTGTTGTTTGGCACTTTATTAATGGCTTTGTGGAGCTGGCAAGTAAGCTGTTTCGCTAAATACTATAATATAGCTGAGCTGATCGCTGCCACACCGCTCAAAACATATTACTTTTTAAACAGTCAGTTATTGGCCCTAGGTACTATGATATTGTTTTTTTTAACAATGAGCTTATTAGGGGCAAGTGCAGCTCAGTGGTTTTTACACAGTGCATATCAATTTGAAGTACATTTAACCATTTTATTTTTGATGGCAATTGTGCTTGCCATTATTGCGTGTGTATTTTTGTGTGTATTTAATTTGTGTCGTTCGCAGCTTATTGCGGGTTTGCTAATTGCTGTTATTTTACTGATCAAATTTACACCGATAATGACTAGCCTTGGCCTCACGCATACATTGTGGAGTGTTGGTTGGACGCCTTTGCAGGCACCTGATAACTTTTGGGGTTATCGTGCAAGTATAAGTAGTTATTGGCCTTATATATCAGTTTGGTTAGTGGCGTGTATAAGTTTAGTTATAATTACGGGGATTTTTAATCACCGAGGTGCCGGGTTGAGCCAAAGAGTAATGGGGGTTAAACATTTTTGGTTACTTATTCCTTTACTTATCACTGTGGCACTATTTACTCAATTACATTTAAGACTGGTTGAGGAGAAGCCTTTAACCAACTCGCATAAACGCGAGGCATTTAAAGCACAATACGAAAAAGCATTCTCACAATGGCGCAATGTAGCACAGCCAAACATTGTGCACATTGATGCTAATGTAGGCTTTTATCCGCATCAGCAGCAAGCTCATTTTTCCTTAATATATACCTTAAAAAACACCCATCAAGCCCCTATTAAAGAGATATTGGTTGGGCGCTCTGGTTTTTATAAATGGGCCGATATTGAAATCGATGGCGCGCAAAGGGCTAAAAGCTTTCCCTTGCTTAATCAAGCTGTGTTTAAGTTTGAGAATGAAATGCAGCCAGGAGAAATACGTAAACTAGTTACACGGTTTGATGTTCATCAAGCTAAGCTTTGGCCAGTAAGAGGCCATCAGATAATAACCCCTGAATTTAGCTATATACGATCAGTGCCTTTATTGCCGACTGTTGGCTATCAAGGTAATTATGAATTAACCGATCCGATACTTCGTCAGCAACACGCACTTAAAGTGAAGTCGGTGATTAGACCCACGAAGCTATTTGCTAAAACGGCGAAAGCAAGTACTCATTACCAGTGGCTTACTATGTCGAGTAAAGTGAGTACAACAAGGGGTTATCAGGTTATAACCCAAGGAGAGGAAATATCACGTACCAGCAAAGATGACCGCGAAATATTTCATTTTGAGACTCGTACACCCATAAATGCAATCCCAGCTTGGGTCACGGTGCCTTATTCCCCTGTTACCAAACAGCAAAATGGCGTGATATTAAACGTGTTTGCTAAAGATAAAAACGAGCCAGCACGAGCGGAGTCTATAGCTATAAACCTCAGCGCAATGGGCGATACAATAAAATGGCTTAATAATATAAGCCCTTATAGAGCAAAACAATTGAGTTTAATAGGCTCGCCTAGTGTTGGTGCTACAGGTTATGCATTGCCGCAACTTATACTTATTGAAGACAGTGTTGGTTTTAGATCAAAGCCAAGCGCTAATGCAGGCTTTGATCAACGCTATCGCCGTGCAGTTCATGAAACCGCGCATCAATGGTTTGGCCATGATATTGGTAATGGGGTATTTTCAGATAGCGCTTTTTTAGTGGAGTCTATGGCAAAGTATATTGAGCTTGTTGTTATAGAGCAGCGTTATGGGAAAGCGACAATGCAAGCGCTGGTTGAGTATGAAACAACACGCTATGAGCAAAGTATGCTGATGAACATAAAGGAGCGAACAGCCTTGGTTGATGCTACACAAAGCTTTGACCAATATTCGCGAGCAACCATTGTCTTTGCTAAGCTACGCGCTGCTATTGGGGATGAACCCATTATTAATGCGCTCAAGTTGGTTTGGGAAAATCATGGTTATCCAAACAGTCCCGCCAATTCTATGGATTTTATACGAGCATTAAAACATGAAGCTGGAAAAGAACAAGAAAGCTTAATAAACACACTGTTTTTAGAGTAAGTACGTTTAATTTGAACATATATTTAGTAAATCAAAAGCCCTATTATTTTAGGGCTTTTTGTTGCGTGCAGATTATTTTGCATTATTTACCTGCGCTAGTAACTCTATAACTTTTTGTTGACCAAATGTTTGTGCAAATTGCTCGGCTGTTTGACCGGCTTTGTTTTGATGCGCGTTGTCGCAATCAAGTGATACGAGTGTTTTAGCTATACTAAATTCACCTCTAAAAATAGCGGCCATTAGCGCTGTGTTGCCACGGTTATCTTCTAGACAGGCATTAGCGCCTAAGTGTAAAAGTGTGTTAACCGTGTTTTTATTACCATGGTAAGTAGCAATCATTAACGCGGTGTAGCCTTTATTGTTGTAGCTGTCGATAGGAATACCAGCATCTACAAATTGCTCTATTACAGCTGTGTCGTTTGTACGTGCTGCGGCAAAGTAATAAGCAAATAAGCTTTGGTATTGAGTTTTTGCAGAATGTTGGCTTTCAACTTGTGTACTGGTTGTTTGTGTATCTGATGTACTTTGAGCGTAAACGCTACTGGTAAAGCTCAGTAGTAGAACGACTATAATTAATAAATTACGCATAACCATTGTCTCTTATAAAAAGAGGAAGGGGTTATCCCTTCCTCATAATTGTGGTTGCTTATATAGCTGCTTGCTTAGTTGGGACTAATTTTTTACAACTGATTGCTTACAAGCTAGTTAATTACAACTAGCTACTTACAAGTTAGCGGCTAGTTGTTTAACCATTTTAAGGTCGCCGTTTACAGCTTTAGTTAAGCGTGTACCGTACTCGCTATCTGCTTTGTAAAAGTGGCTAAGCATTTTGTGTTTAACACTGCTGTTTTGCACTTTACCTAAATCGCCTGCTAGGTTATTAATTAGGTTTGTACGTTCTTGTTTGCTAAAACCACGGTATATAACACCTGCTTGCGCGAAGTTTTGCTGCTTTTTAATCGCGGCTTGTTGTACAAAGCCTTTAAGCTCTGTGTTACTTCTACGTGCAATTGGGTTTTCAGCTACGTTTTCTTGGCTTGGCTGGTAGTTCACATTGCTTGTCGTGTTACCAATATTCATTGCGCCGTCTTGGTTGTAGTTAACCACTTCAACTTTTGCACGGTTAATTGGCAGTTGCTGGTGGTTAGCACCTAGGCGGTACATTTGTGTATCAGCGTAAGAAAACATACGACCTTGTAATAGTCTGTCTTCTGATGGCTCAATACCTGGAATAATGTTTGCCGGTGCCATTGCTACTTGTTCTGTAGATTGGAAGAAGTTAGTTGGCATACGGTTTAAGGTCATTGTTCCTACTTTAGTTTCTTTAATGTCTAACCACATTTTTGTTGCATCTAACGGGTTGTAATCAAAGTCATCAAGTTGCGACGGATCAAGCGTTTTAATGTACAGATCCCATTTTGGGAAATTGCCTCTGTTTATTTCAGTGTATAAATCTTGTGTTAAATGCTGAAAGTTTTGGCTTTGTACTTTTGCCACTTCTTTTGCGTCAAGGTTATCAATGCCTTGCTGGCTTACCCAATGAAACTTAACGTATTTAACATCACCCGATTTATTAATCATTTTGTATGCATGTACACCCCAACCGTCCATTTTACGAAGACTTGCTGGTGTACCGTAGTCGCTGTAAACCCACGTTAGCATTTGTGTAGAACCTGGTTCATGCGAGAAAAAGTCAAATACACGGTTAGGATCTTGAATGTTATCAACCGGAGATGGTTTTAAAGAGTGAACCATGTCTGGAAATTTAATCGCATCACGAATAAAGAACACAGGTAAGTTATTACCTACTAAATCCCAGTTACCTTGGTCTGTGTAAAACTTAGTTGCAAAGCCACGTGGGTCACGCAGTGTTTCTGGGCTACCTTTAGAGTGAATTACAGATGAAAAGCGAACAAATACGTCTGTTTCTTTACCTGCTTGTGCAAACGGTGCTGCAATTGTTAAATCGTCTAGCTCTTTTGATGCTACAAACACACCGTGTGCGCCAGTACCACGAGCATGCACAACACGCTCAGGAATACGCTCACGTGCAAAGCGTTGTAGCTTTTGAATTAGTTGCACGTCTTCTAGTAATACACTGCCACGTTCGCCTGCAGTAATTGAATTTTGGTTGTCGCCAACAGCTGCGCCGTTATCTTTAGTAAGTTTTGTTGCTGCGCTTGCCGGTAATGCCATTGCAAGTGCTAGTGCAGTTAGTGTTAATTTTGTTTTGTTTATTTGAGTATTCATTGTCGACCTCATCTATTTAAAAGTGCCGGCAGTGGTGCAGGCTGTTAATCTGTTAACGATAGTATTGATTTTATTAACTTCGGTAAAACTGATTAATTAGATTGATGTGATTTGTAAAACAGATGAAATAAATTAACAGGAGCACTTTTTACGTTAACGGAATTTTTTTACTACGACCTTGGTCGCAATATGCTTTTATAAAGTTGATTAAATACAAAGGTTTTTAGTTTTATCTGAGTGTATTTTCACCAAGCTGGTGCGTTTTATACTTACAGTGTGTTGACATATTCGTGCAATAAAGGGAATATGCTCAATCTGTGGGCTTATGCTCATTGTTGAGTTGCACTAAAAAGCTGCACAATATTAATCGCGCTTAACTCGTTATACCTAAATTAGCTAAACCAAACAGTTTTAATAAGGTGACAAGATGAATACTAATATTGAGCTAGTGATATTTGATTGTGATGGCGTTGTTATTGATAGCGAAATTTTAAGCGCACAAGTACTCATTAATATGCTTGTTGAAAAAGGCGTTGAGATTGACCGCGCTTATGTACAGCAACACTTTTTAGGCTGCAACTTTAAAACAGTAAGCCAAAAAATAGCGGATGCATTTAATGTCACTCTTCCTGAAAGCTTTGAAGGTGACTACCGCGAGGCACTATTAAACGAATTTGAAACCGGACTAACCACGACTGACGGTATAAAAGACGTACTTAACAATTTAGCTGTGCCTATTTGTATAGCTACTAGCAGCAGCCCAGCACGCACCGCAAAAGCGTTGAGCGTAGTGAGTTTAAGTAAGTACTTTAGCGATACGGTTTTTACCAGCAGCGAAGTTAAGCGTGGCAAACCAGCACCCGATTTATTTTTACATGCAGCTAAACAAATGGGTGTAAAGCCAGAGCATTGTTTAGTGATTGAAGACAGTAAAGCCGGCGTAAATGCAGGAATCGACGCCAACATGCAAGTACTGCATTACAGCGGTGGGCAACATATGCAAGGCTCTGTTAATCATGTGCACAGTGCTTACCCAAATGTTGATCATTTAACGCATTGGCAAGATTTTTTTAGTGCATACCCTGCACTTAAAAAGCAGTAAACACGCGGCTTTTTAAATACACAAAGTTTTAAACGCGATTTGCTCGCCTTACACACTGACAGGCAAGCAAACGCAAAATATAAATGTAGATGGTTTTGCTTTACTAAAAATAAAACAAAACATGGCAAAACATCATGCGTTTATAAGCCAAATTATAAAAGGCAAAGTATTTAGGTATTAAATGCTTTGCTGTTAACAATAGGAAATACCATGGCAACGAGTCCACACACACAAACATTTAAAGATGTAAACGAAGAGCAACTTCCTGTTGCTAATAATAAGCTTCATGGCTGGAAACATTTTGCAGGGCTATATGCTGGCGAACATGTTGCGGCTACTGAATTTGTTATTGGTGCAACGTTTGTTGCATTAGGCGCTTCAACCATCGACATTCTACTGGGTTTATTAATAGGTAACCTGTTAGCAATGTGTTCTTGGTGGCTGATTACTGCACCCATTGCAGTAGAAACCCGCTTAAGTTTATATAACTACTTAAACAAAATCGCTGGTAACTCAATGACCAAGCTCTATAACTGGGCTAACGTGGTTATTTTTAGTGTTATATCGGCCGCCATGATCACGGTATCCTCCACCGCCGTGCGGTTTTTGTTTGATATACCTGCGCAACTTGATTGGTATCCAAATAGCTTTTGGTTTGTAGCCATTGTTTTAGCTGTTGGCTCTATTGTTGTGTTTGTTGCGATGTATGGCTTTTCTACGGTTGCTGACTTTTCGAAACTGTGCGCGCCGTGGCTATTTGTTATATTTATTGCAGGTTCGTTCGCGTTATTCCCTGAGCTTTCAAATCACGTATTAGGGTCTACCTCTTTAACTAGCTTTAGCGACTTTATGACCATAGGCGACTCCTCCATATGGACGGGAACCAATGCCGATGGTGAAAAAGGCATTGGCCTATTAGAAGTGATTGGCTTTGCATGGGCTGCTAACTCAATTACTCACTTTGGTTTAATCGACATGGCTATTTTTAGATTTGCTAAACGCAAAAGCTATGGCTTGTTTTCTGGCGTGGGCATGTTTTTTGGTCATTACTTAGCGTGGATCTCTGCCGGTATTATGGGCGCAGGTGTTGCGGTATTACTTAAAACAACTATTTCATCACTTGATCCGGGCGATGTTGCATACCATGCATTAGGTTGGACTGGCTTTGTTATTGTAATTATTGCCGGTTGGACTACAGCTAACGCAAACCTTTACCGTGCAGGTCTTGCAGCACAATCTATATTTGTTAATCAATCACGTGAACGCACAACCGCTATTGTAGGTGTTGTAACCGTGATTATTGCGTGTTTCCCGTTTGTATTTTCACAAATGCTTCCGCTACTTACCTATGCAGGCTTATTAGTTGTGCCAGTAGGCGGCATTGTGTTTGCTGAACATGTGTTATTTCCTAAAATTGGCCTAACACGTTACTGGGCTAAATATAAAAACATTACCCGCAGCGTACCGGCTATAGCATCTTGGGCGTTAGCACTTGTGTTTGGATTTGGTTTAAATGCTATTGATGTAATGTCGTTTTACTACTTATTTATTCCTACGTGGATTTTCACAATCGTTATTTATACGCTTTTAGCTAAAAAATACGGCGCCGGTGAAGATTACACACAAGAGATTGAAGCAGAAGAGCAAGAGCAACGTGATATTAAAGAATATCAAGCTGCTGAAGCGAAAGACATTCCAAAGCCAGTAATTGACAGCTCTGTATTTACCAAAGTACTTAACGCGGTTTCTACGGTTTCACTGGTTATTATTTTTATATTTGCCAGCCAGGTGATGTTTTTCAGTGAAACTATGAGTATGTACAGCGCTAATAAATCGCAATTCGAAATAGCCTGTTTTATTTGTACTGTTATTTATTTTGTTACTGCGTACTGGTCGTTAAAACGCCATAAAGTACTCAATACAGCATCGTAATTACTTATCGTAATACAGTATCGTAATTTATATTTTATTTTTGTTTAGTAAGGTCGCACCATGACGCAACATCAACACACTGACGCTCTAGTTACAGGGCTAAACCAACAAAGCTTGGCTCAATTACCAAGCCATGTTGATACACCAACCTACGACCGTAGCGCAGTTAAAGCCGGTATTGTTCATATTGGCGTGGGCGGTTTTCATCGTGCTCATCAAGCGGTATATGTTAACGAGCTTTTAAAAACCCCAGGCTCTGAGCAATGGGGCATATGTGGTGTTGGCCTTTTAGAGGGTAACCGTGGTCTGCGTGATATTTTAAAGCAGCAAGATTACCTTTATACCTTAACGGTAAGACACCCAGACGGTAAAATAGATAACAAAGTAATTGGCTCAATGATCGACTTTTTGTTTGCTCCAGAGGACAAACAAGCGGTAATTAATAAGTTAGCGCACAGCGATACTAAAATTGTGTCGCTTACTATTACCGAAGGCGGCTACAACTTTAACCCTGCAACGGGCGAGTTTGATTACAGTAATCCAGATATTATTAACGACATTAATAACCCGAACGACCCAATTACAGCGTTTGGTTACATTACGGCTGCGTTAAAACTGCGTAAAGAGCAAGGCTTAGGCGCATTTACAGTGCAGTCGTGCGATAACATTCAGCACAACGGTAACGTAACACGTAAAATGCTTTTAGCCTTTGCTACAGAGCAAGACAAAGACCTAAGTGAGTGGATTGAGCAAAACGTATCGTTTCCAAATGCGATGGTTGACCGTATTACACCGGTATCTAAAAAGAGTGATATTGATTATGTGGTTGATGCATATGGTGTTAGCGACGAGTGGCCAATTACCTGTGAGTCGTTTACACAATGGGTAATAGAGGACACATTTAGTGACTCTCGCCCAAATTGGGACGTTGTTGGTGCACAGTTTGTTACTGATGTAACGCCTTATGAAACCATGAAAATACGCTTACTTAATGCAGGGCATTCTGTACTTGGTTTATTAGGTTCAATCCATGGCTATGGCACTATAGACGAAACGGTATCTGATGAATTATTTGCCACATACCTGCGTGCTTTTATGGATAAAGAAGTAACGCCAAATCTTGAACCACTTGAAGGCATTGACCTTGAAAGCTACAAAGATACGTTAATAGAGCGTTTTGCTAATCCTAATATTAAAGACAGCCTAGCGCGTATCTGTAGTGAAAGCTCAGCTAAACTGCCTAAGTTTTTAATTGCTACAATTAACGAAAACCTAGTACAAGGTCGCGATGTATCACTGGCAACGCTTGTTATTGCTACTTGGTGCTTATACAGCGATAAGGGTTTAAGTGAAAACGGCGAGCAACTTGAAATTCAAGATGCGATGCACAAAGAGCTTAATTCTTACGCGCAAGAGACTCAAACTAGCCCGATTGCATTTTTAAAGTTAACGAGCTTGTTTGGTAAGCTTGAGCATAACGAAACGTTTACTGCTGAATATAAAAAGTCGATTGCTGCGTTGTATGCACCTAATAGTAAAATTAAAGCCATTATGCAGGCTGTACTTGATCAAAAGAGTAACTAATTATGAGCATTTTAATTAATCATAAATCAGGCGAAAACGTAAGTGTTAGCTGCTTTGGCGAAGTGCTGTGGGATTGTTTTGATTCAGGTAAACGCCTAGGTGGCGCGCCACTTAATATGTGTGTGCGTATTAACTCACTAGGCATTAAAGCCGACATGATAAGTGCAGTAGGTAACGACGAGTTAGGTGCTGAGTTACTTGGCGAAATTACTAGCAAAGGCGTAAGCTGCGAATACATTGCTATTAATAGTGACAAAAAAACTAGCACGGTTGAGGTAACACTCGACAGTGGTGGCTCAGCAAGTTATGAAATAGTGGCAGACACTGCGTGGGATAATATAGCGCTTACTGATGAGTTACTTAGTAAAGTTAAAAGTAGCGATGTATTTGTATTTGGCAGCCTAATTGGCCGAAGCGAAGCGTCTTTAGCAACGTTAAATCAACTAGTTGATGTAGCAAACTTTAAAGTATTTGACGTAAATCTACGTGCACCGCATTACAAGCTAGAAACACTTGTAGATTTAATGAATAAAGCAGACTTTATTAAGTTAAACGATGAAGAGCTATACGAAATAGCAAAAGCGATGGGGTGTAAGTTTCATTCGCTTGAACAAAATTTAGCGTTTATAGCACAGCAAACAAATACCGATTACTTATGTGTAACTAAAGGCAGCCACGGTGCTTTATTAACAATCAAAGGCGAGAATTTTTATAATTCAGGTTATTTAATTAGCGTAATTGACACTGTTGGCGCAGGGGATTCGTTTTTAGGTTCGTTAATTTATCAGCTTTGTAGCAACGACGATGCGCAATATGCCGTTGACTTTGCATGTGCCGTTGGAGCAATGGTCGCCGAAAGTTCTGGCGCAACACCTACTTTAACGCATCAACAAATTAGTGAGTTTATGAACCCACTTTAAAAAACATTGTGTGTGAAAGCGGTTATAACGTAAAAGTTTAACCGCTTTTTTTGTGCCCAAAATAAGACGTGTGTAATAAATATTCAATGTGGAGCGTTAAGTGTGCAGGTTGCGTAAATAGTGGCTTATATCGATTATTGTATTAGCTAAACGTCTTATTGTTTGAGGGTTGAAGCTTTGTTATTGTTCGTCGATTATTCACGGATTGAAAAGGCGGGGCGACACACAATGCGCTCTATAACTAAAATACAAAAAGAGAAACGTGCTTTATGATCATCTTTTTTATCTGCCTCACTATTTTAATACTGGGCTATAAGTTTTACAGCCCATTTGTTGAAAAACAAGCCGGTTTGGATTCAACTGCTGACACACCACAAAAACGCTTTAGCGAGGGTGTTGATTACGTAGCTATTCACCCTGTACGAGCATTTTTAATTCAGTTTTTAAACATTGCTGGCGTAGGTCCAATATTTGGTCCAATTTTAGGTGCTTTATACGGACCAGTTGCACTAGTATGGATTGTACTTGGTAATGTTTTAGGTGGCGCTGTACACGACTTCTTCTCTGGTGTAATGAGTATAAAAGAAGACGGTAAAAGCCTACCAGAAATCGCAGGCCATTATTACAACGTCGTATTTAAAGGCTTTATGCTTGTATTTACTGCCATGCTACTGTTTTTTGTAGGTGTAGTATTTATTATGAGCCCTGCAGGTTTGCTAAGTAACCTTGATTTCTTTGAAGGTACAATACTGGCAAATAATACCTTTTGGGTACTCGCTATTTTAGCGTATTATTTTTTAGCGACCTTGCTACCAATTGATAAAATCATTACTAAGTTTTACCCAATTTTTGGTGCGCTAATGATTGTAATGACAGTGGCAATTGCTATTTCATTACTTATTAATGCGCCGCACTTACCGGTACCAAGTGACTTTTTAGCTTACTTTGAAGCTGATCACGCTCATGACTTTTTAGAGCCAAATCCAGATGGACTACCAACATGGCCATTGTTATTTATAACAATTACCTGTGGTGCTATTAGTGGTTTTCACTCTACTCAAGCGCCAATTATTGCGCGCTGTTTAACTAACGAAAAATACGTACGTCCAGTTTACTACGGCGCAATGATGTGTGAAGGTATTGTAGGTTGTGTATGGGCACTTGCTGGTATTGCAGCGTTCCCAGATGGTTACGCGGGCTTAAAAGCATTGCTTGATCAAGGTGGTCCAGGTTTAGTTGTTAACCATGTAGCTAACAGTTACTTAGGTGTATTTGGCGGTATAATGGCAATTATTGCAGTAGCCGTTTTCCCAATTACTTCTGGTGATACAGCGTTCCGTTCATTACGTTTAACAGTTGTTGATGCGTTTAATATTCCGCAAAGTTTACGTAACCGTTTATTAGTAGCGGTGCCTATACTTACTATTGCTTACTTTATGACGAAACTCGATTTTTCATTAATTTGGCGCTACTTTGCATTTTCAAACATGCTGCTTTCTACAAGCGTATTATGGCTTGCCACTAAGTACTTGTTTGACCGTGGTACATTCCATTGGATTGCCAGTGTTCCTGCTGTTATAGCAACTGCGGTAACGGTTTCTTATATTGGTACTGCTGCAATTGGTCTTAACTTATCAAGTGATTTAGGTAAACCTATTGGCGCTGTAGTAACAGTGATTGGCTTAATTGTTTTAGCTATTGTGCACTCTAAGCATAAAGTTAAACCAACAGCGGTTTAATAATCACATAAGTTATTTCAAGCATTAAAAAAGCGAGCTATTCATTATGAATAGCTCGCTTTTTTTGTGTACTAAATTTAGGTATTACTGAGTTGCAAGTTCAAAGTAACTATTATCGTCGAGCGTTTTGCTTATCATCATAGCGCCCTCAAGCAAGCTCACTGTTTGAATAGCCGCTTTAGTAGGGTTGAGTTCACCATTAGCTAAGTGCGCAGCGCTAAGCCATGTTAAATTTTGATTAAAAAAACGTTTTACTTCAAGGCGTACTTTATCTGGAAGGCTATCGCTTTCGGCTCCTAGCAAACCACATAAACACATTTTACGATCGGTTACTAATGCACTTCTAAAAAGCTGAGTGTACACATCAATAGGATTTTTACCGCTTGCTTTAAGCTCGCTTGGCTCGCCTAACGCAGCTAAAAAAGAATTAGTATATTGATGAGCAAGCTCAGCACCTAAATCGGCCTTAGTCGGAAAGTGATAGTGCACACTGGCGCTCTTAATTCCAACTTCGCTGGCGAGCTCTCTAAAACTAAAATTACTGTATCCGCCAAGGCGCACCTTGTTTTCAGCTGCTTTTAATAACGCTTCTTTTTTACTCACTTTGAATATTTCCTATCTGCAGTAATACCAATTTTATTAAAACATGATCATTATATCGCATTAAACAACTCACTAACTGCGTTAAAAATTATTCATATAGAATAACTAGATGTCATAATTTTCGCCTTGTTGTTATTGCGCTATTTTCTTAGCGCAATAATAGATCACTTATTTAATGCAATTGGTATAGCGAAATTATCGACCAGTAGGTAGTTATTTACAAGCGTTTTTATTTTTAAGCAACCCCCTAATTTTATTATGAATTAAGTTAAATCCTATAAATCAGAAAAATTTAAACGTTGACTTAAATTTAGTTTAATATTATAAATTACCTATCGGTAGGTAGGTTACTGCCATTAATTCACTTTTAAACAATAAAGATAGAGATTGCTATGAAAATTTATGATGTAGAAAACTTTCCAAACCCACTTCGTGTTCGTATCGCTTTAGCTGAAAAAAATGCCACTGCAAATGTTGAGTTTGTACCTGTTGATTTATTAAATGGTGAGCACAGAACAGAAGCCTTCTTAGCTAAAAATCCATTAGCAGGTGTGCCCGTATTAGAGCTAGATGACGGCACGTTTATATCAGAAAGTACCGCTATTACTGAGTATATTGATACCGCATTTGAAGGCCCATCTTTAATGGGTGAAACCGCAAAAGAGCGTGCAGTAATTAACATGATGCAAAAACGCGCAGAATCTATGGTGCTTGACGCTGTGGCAACTTACTTTCATCATGCAACTGATGGCTTAGGTCCAGAGCTTGAAACGTATCAAAATGTGGCTTGGGGTGAAAAACAAGGCGAAAAAGCACGCCAAGGGTTTAGCTATTTTAATGATGTACTAGCGCAATCGGCGTTTGTTGCTGGTGAGCAGTTTAGTATTGCTGATATTACATTGTATGCTGGTCTGGTATTTGCTGGATTTGCACAAATAGCAATCCCGAATGAGTTAACCCATTTAGTTGCATGGCAAGAAAACGTAGCAAAACGCCCAAGTGTTGCGGCTTAGTTAGGTTATTAGTTTAAAATTTAAGTGGAGTTACGGTTAGGAGCCAAATATGAAAATTGCTGCCGATTTTAGTAAACGAGTTGTTGTACATAGCGAAACGCTACCGTGGGTTGCATCGCCAATGGCGGGTGTTGATAGACGAGCGCTCGATAGAGTGGGCGACGAAGTTGCTCGCGCAACGACCATTGTTCGTTATGCACCTGGCAGTGAATTTTCGCCGCATGTTCATACAGGCGGTGAAGAGTTTGTTGTGCTTGAAGGGGTATTTCAAGATGAACATGGTGACTTTGTGGCAGGTTCTTATATCCGTAACCCACCGCAATCAATGCACAAACCGGGGTCTGAAAATGGCTGCGTTATATTTGTAAAGTTATGGCAGTTTCAGCCAGATGATCGAACCCACGTGCGTTTACAAACGGACTTGATGCAAAGTACGGCGCACCCTAGTTTTAAAAATGTAGCCGTAACCCCTTTATACAAAGACGATTTTGAAGACGTAAGCTTGTTGCACTTTAAGCCCAGCGCCTGCATGGTTATAAACGCAAAAGGTGGAGCAGAGCTGCTAGTACTTGAAGGCTCATTTGATGAACAAGCCGATACCCTTGTAAAAAACAGTTGGTTAAGAGTGCCTATTAACAGCTCTGTTAACGTTAAAGCGGGAAGTAATGGTGCAAAAGTATGGCTTAAAACGGGCCATTTAACTGATGTAGAAAACCAGATATCTCGCGTACAAAATGCGTAATTGAGTCGTTTATTTGAGATTATTTATTGATTTAGTTCAGGACTAATTAATTTTAGAAGGTGTACTTTTATCACTCAGCCTATTTAAGGAGAGCAGTAATGGTACACACAACACATGGTTTATCGATTGGTCTTGAGCGTGCAGGAAGAGAGTTTTTTTTAAAACTTAAAGCCGTTGGTACGCTTACTCACGACGACTACAAAATAATTACCCCAATGATAAATTCAGCTCTTGGCGAAGTTAAGCACCCAGTCGTGAACGCCTTAATAGATGGTAGCGAACTTGAAGGCTGGGAACTACGCGCAGCGTGGGATGACTTAAAGTTAGGTGTTAAACACTCTAAAGAATTTAAAAAAGTAGCTATTTACGGTAATAAAGAGTGGCAAGCTCGAATGGCAAAAATAGGTAACTGGTTTATCTCGGGTGAGGTTCAATACTTTGAAAATGCTACCGCAGCCATAGATTGGCTAGATGAATAGCTTGATCGAAAAAATTAAATTAAAGCACTCTTATAGAGTGCTTTTTTGCTCTATGGGTAACATTGTTAGGTAGTTACATTCGGTTTATTTCAATTGTTAATACTGCTCTATTAAAATACACTCATTATTATTGAGCAAATTACACATTATAAAAACAATGAAACAAGTACTTACCTTTATTACATTCCATATAGTCAGTAAATAATAGACATATATGGACGCTCCTTTGAAGTCAAGACGAGTTGATATATAAACATCAAAATGGATGCCTTTATTTAATTATCATGTATCTCATATCACAGTAATGATGCGTCACAAGCTTGCTTAAAAGCAAAGGTACTGACATATATTCGAACTATGGCGTCATGGTTATCATGCGCCATGCTCCTAATGAGCTTCGTACCAAAGGACCTAAAAAATATTCACCCAAGCGAGATTAAATCTAGTGTCTTTATCTGGTTAACTTTGGTTAGCGTGCGCTTTTTATTTCATTATAAGTGAAGTACATACAGGATAAGCGTATGTTACGACTCAAGTACCCAAACACCCACTCAGGTTTTAAAACCTATGTCTTCGACGGGCTGTATTAAGTCGTAAACTCGGGTGTAATTGGCGTGTAAAATAGGCATAATTAAGCATCCTTGCGTGTATTTTGCACAGACTGAGGAAAGTAGAGAGTTTGCTTGGTCAGCAATATCCACATCAGCCGCGCCAATCTGTGTGCGGTGGCAACCACTACACAATTAAAATGTTTTTTCTCGCGTAATTGATTTATCAAAATCAAACTAGACACTCATCATAAACCTTGCTCTTTTAGTCTAAATAAAAGCCACTTAAACACCAGTAATCCATTCCCAAATGCTAATTAAAACAACATTAAACTCTTTTTTATATGCTGGGTAAAAGTAGAGCAATAGATTGAACCAAAATAGGAACTCAGCTATGGTTTGTTTATTAATAAAAAATAAAAAACGAGTTAATCTATAGGCTCGTTATATGGCTTTCACTGTACTGGAGATAAAATGGAAATTGTTTATCTAGCTGATCATGAAGATCAAATACCTAAAGTAGCTGAATGGTATTTTGACGAATGGGGGCACCTTCTCGAAAACCCCTTAGATAATATATTTGTTTCAAGACTCCAGTCTTGCCTTAATAAAACTAAGTTTCCATTGGTCATTTTAGCGATAGATGGCGAAGAACTTTTAGGTGCTGCACAAATAAAGCTTAATCAAATGTCTATTTATCCAAATAAAGAGCATTGGTTGGCGGGTATATATGTTGAACCTAAATATCGAGGTAATAATGTTGCAGCGAGCCTTATTAAAAGAATTCAAGAGATTGCGATTACATTAAGAGTAGAAACCCTGCATTTACAAACAGAAGACCTATCGGGTGGTTTATATGCAAAGCTGGGCTGGAAACCAGATGAATGCGTTAATTTTCGTAATATCGACGTAATGGTTATGTCAAAAAGGTTGAATGCATAGCCACATAACAACACTAAAAACGGATTTTTATGACTATAAAAACAAAAATTACCAATTATGTATTGCTCTCCGTTTTACTACTATCACCAGTTATAAATGCTGCACAAGAGCCCATTCTACCTACTACACCTGAGCAGTGGCGCAGCATAACAGAGCGCGATATTAACGCGGCTTATAGTATTACCGCACAAAATCACCCTGGTATGTTTGATAGTAATAACCCAACTTTCCCTGATTTATTAAATCAAGCAAAAGCGGAGGCACTTACATTGTCGGCTCAAGCAAGCGGGCCGCAGGCGCATGTTGCGGCAATTGCACGCTTTAGCACTGTGTTACAAGATGGCCATGCTGGTGCGTTTTCAAGCGTAGATAGACCCGCGCGCCGCTGGCCAGACTTTAGTGCTGTATGGCGAGGTGATGCGTTAAAAGTGTATTACAGCGAAGCCAGCAATATTAGCAAAGGCGACGTTGTAAGCCAATGTGATGGGCAAAGCACTGATACCTTAATGCGTGAGAGAATATTTAAGTTTCATGGTGAAGTTGCACAACCTGGGCATTGGTGGCAGCAAGGTTGGCGGTTACTAATTGACGAGGGCAATCCATTTTTAACTCCCCTAAAAGAATGCGAATTTGTTAAAGCCAACGGCGATACCTATACACACGTATTAAATTGGTCTGTGAGGCCTAAGTCAGCAAGCAAGCATTTAGAAAATGCTTATAACGGTGATGAACTCCCCATTGATTTAACCTGGCCTGAAAAAAACATTGGTTGGATTGCTATGCCTAGCTTTTCATCAACCGATAAACAAACTGCTGCCTACAATAAAGTATTTGAAAAAATACAACAGCAGCGTAGCAAGCTACTTACTGCAAAAGCCGTGGTATTAGATTTGCGCCATAACCAAGGTGGTTCATCTTATTGGAGCTCACAAATAGCCAAAGAATTATGGGGCAAAAAAGTAGTAGAACAAAAAACAGCTGGTACTACTCAAAACGAGCAAGTGTGGTGGAGAGCTTCAAAAGATAATACTGATTATGTAGAGTCTTTATTAGAGGTCGTAAAGGATCAGCCTGAACTACTGAAAATCGTAAAAACTGTAGCAGCGGGTATGGCTTTATCACTTAAAAGTGGTGATCCATTTTATGTAGAGCAAGAAACTAATACGCTAAATAACATACCACAAAAGCCTTTAGTGAGTGACTTTAAAACCAAGGTGTTTGTTATAGTGCCGCCACAATGCGCGAGTGCTTGTTTAGATGCACTTGATAAGTTTAAGTTTTTTGAAAATACAACGTTATTTGGTGCACCAAGTAGCGCTGATTCTATGTATATGGAGGTACGTTTAGCTGATTTACCTTCAGGCTTAGGCAAAGTGATTGTACCTAACAAAGTATACGTAAACAGAGCGCGAGGGGCAGGGGCTTACTACAAGCCGGATGTTGCGTATAACGGCATTGATTGGACAACTAATGTGTTGCTTGAGCAAATAAAAACGCTATAAAAAAAGCCGCTTGTTATAACAAGCGGCTTAACCTTCTAACTAGGAAATAGTTTAGAACGTGTAACGAGCACCAATTGAGTAACGAGGACCGTATTGATTAGCAAATAAGAACTGCTCTTCGTAACGTCCGTAACCTTCTTCGGTGGCGTTATTTAAGTTTATGCCATCAAAAAATACCGTTACGTTTTCGTTTACATCGTAGTTAACGCTCATATCCCATTGGCCGTAGGCTTTAGCATATTGCGGCGGTGCATCAGCTGAGCCTTGTGCTTGGCCAACACCAATTAGGTATGAGTCGCGCCATGCATAAGTAATCTTAACCGATAGGCCGTCTTTTTCGTAAAAACCTTGGAAGTTAGCTGAGTCACTTAAGCCTGTAAGCGGTGCTTGTTGATCTAGGCTTTCGCTATCAAATTCAACGTCGCCATCTACAAACGTTGCGTTAACACCAACACCAAAACCGGTTTCACCAATTAGATGTTGTACAGCAACTTCAAAACCATCTACCGATTTACTGTCGGTGTTTTGTGGCTGGCTAATATTCCATGTAACTAGCGGATCGTCGCTGTTTGGTTCAATAACGCCATTTGCATTGCCGTAACCGCTGGCAATCATTTGTGCAAAAATAGCATCGGTTGTTGCTTGCTCGCCACGTGATTCAATATCGCTTACGGCTTGTGAGTAACGAGGGCCGTTTAAAATGTCGTATAAGCCATCAATAGTAGTTTGCGTAATGGTGGTTTGAATAAAGTTATCAACGTCTTTTTTAAAGTAACCAACAGACGCGTAGCTGCCTTCTGCGTAGTAATACTCAAGTGATAAATCAAGGTTTGTTGATTCAAAAGGCAGTAAGCTTGTATTACCTTGGCTACCTGTACGAGAGCCTGGTTTTGGGCTGCCTGTTAAACTACGGCCACCAGCTAAATTACCTAGTGGTGCACGCGACATTGTTTTACCCCAAGATACGCGGGCTACTACGTCTTCAGTTAAATCAACACTTACGTCGATTGAAGGCAGTAACACATCGTAATCACCTTGTTGCTCTAAGAAGTTATCATCGCCGCCAGCAGCGTATTGCATGATCCACTCTGAAGCACTGATCCAATTAACTTGGTCTTCAACGCGTTGGCGCACAGTACTGGTTACGTCTGTTTGCTCATAACGTAGGCCTGCATTTACTTTTACGTAGTAGTTACTTACGTCAAATTCCCAGCTTGATTGAACATAAAAGCTATTAGTGATTTCTTCTACGTAGCTTTCACTGTCAATACCATCCATATAGGCATTGGCTGCGTATGCATCTGAGCCTGTTACATCAGCTGTCAAATAAGCAATTTGGCGGGCAACAGCTTCGTCAAAATCGTAGGTATAGTAGTAATCAGGTTGTAAATCGCTACCACCGCCATCAAACTGATCTAAAAGGCCTGATGTGTCATTGCGGGTAAACATGCTATCTGGGAATATTTCTGTGAACGATGGGTTAAAGCCAGGGCCACCGACTAAACCACTCCACGCAGTGTAACCACCGGTGTTTTGCTCAGTACGTGATGCGCCAAATTTAACTTTAACTAAACCAATATCAAAGCTTTCGTTATACCACGTAGTATGTAGTTGTAACTGTTCAATGTTTGATTCACCTGGCGAGTGAGTAAACTGACTAAAGTTTGAATCAATTTCACCCGGTGTTAGTTCGCTTGTGCCATTTAACCAATTAACTTGTGCACTGGGTACTTCGCCCGTGCGGTAATCATAAATTTTATTAGCTAGCTGATCAGAACCTAAAATCACTTGGCCGGTACTTCCCAGCCCGTTGTCGGCGCCGTTATCAGTTTCGTTTTTAGAGTCGTGGTAATCAAGCTCTACGTGCCACGTGTCGTTAATTTCCCAATCTAGATTTAAACCAATAGAGCGTGCTTTTACTTCTGTAGTACCTTTATTAGCTGTGAATGATGCATCGTTACCGCTAATATCAGCATAAACAGCTGTACCATTTTCATCAAGCTCGTAGCCGTTAATATTGCTACCAAAGTCGTTCCAAATACCCCAACCGATACTCTGTGAACCTGTAACTGCTTTACTTGCTGTATAATCCAGCGTGGCTACAAAGCCATCTACCGGTGCAAACTGAAAAGTAACTTGTCCGTTTGTGCGTTCACGTTCTACGTCTTCAATAGAGTAGTTCATGTCTTTAGGGAAGTAGTAGTTACCTGCAGAGTCTGTGCGGTTATCAACCACGTTGCTGCTATCTAAATCAGGTAGGTCTACGTTTGCTTGCCAGCCTTGAATATTGGCACTTTGTTTTTGAAAGTCACGCTCTTGGTGCGAAAACGAAAAACCAAAACCAAAAGTGTCATCTACAAAGGTATTGCTATAAACAGTAGAAAATTCTGGCGTTACATTATCGCCAGCTTCGTTTGACGAGTCGTGATTTGCTTTAACGGTTGCTGAAAAATTTTGACCCGGCTTTTGAAAAGGGCGCGCAGTAGAAATATTAACCGTTGCACCTAAGCCACCGCTTGGCACGTCGGCACGAGCTGTTTTAAATACTTCAAGCGCACTCACACCTTCAGAGGCGATGTTTTCAAGGTTATACGAACGTGTATAACCAGTGCCCGGCATTTGGCGACCGTTTAAGGTAATTAAGTTAAACTCTGGGCCAAAACCACGTACTGTAATTTGGCTACCTTCACCGTTTGCACGACTTACCGATACACCGGTAATACGTTGTAATGATTCTGCTAAGTTGGTATCTGGGAATTTACCCATTTCTTCAGATGAAATGGCATCTACAATGCCAGAAGAGTCGCGTTTCATATCCATAGAACGAATAAGTGAACCACGAATACCTTTTACTTCAATAACTTCTACATCAGATGAAACGCTTGTTTCAGCTTCTGCCGCAATAGCTGTGTTTAATGTGCTCGCAGCAATGATGAGAGACACAGAAGCCGCAAGTTGGCTCTTTTTAAAATTGAATGTGTTCATAATAGCTCTGCTTTATAAAATGTTGTTCAAGAGTGAAGGTGCTGTGTAATACCAATTTTATTAAAAACATGATCATTTTATCGCATTAAATAACTCACTAACTGCGTTAAAAATGATTCATATAGAACAGCTATATGTCACAATTTTCGCCTTGTTATTGTGCTATTTTCTTAGCGCTATAATAGGTCTCTTGTTTAATGCAATTGGTATAAACACCTAGAATTTTGTCAGTGAAATCTTAATTATGGGTTTGAAATTGTCACATTATCAACACGGTATACTGCGCCAGCACCTTGGCCCCAATTAGGAAAAATCATCAATACATCTATCGCACTTACATCTAAACCGGCAGCCGATAAGTCAGAAAGTGTATAAGTATATGTTTGCCATTCGTTTAAAACAGGGGCAATGCCTTCAACACTTTCAGTAAGTGCAAGCTCTACATAAGAGTCACCTTCGTTTGACTCAACTTTGAAAAACCATGGAGCATCGGGTGTGCTTGGCATACTCGTAACTTTCATATCAAACGTAATTTGACCAACCGTTATGATAGCGCTTGCATCAAATGTCTCGCCACTTCCACCAACAGATGTGCGGCTATTAAAGCCCATTACGGTAGGCGTATCATTTATTGTAAATTCTGCTGTTATACCATGCTCTTCATCATCCATTACTTCCACGGGTGTAGAGCCGCTACAGCAGTCCCACATTGGCCAATCAAGATTTTGGGTATCAGAGAACACATCAAGTTCTGGGAAATCTTGAGTTATTTTTACATCATCAACTCTATAAACAGCACCATTACCAGTGCCCCATGCAGGGAAAATCATAACTACATCAATAGCACTAATATCTAAGTTTGCTGCAACAAGATCGGTTAATTTAAATGTGTATGTTTGCCATTGACCTACAACAGGCGCAATACCTTCAACGCTTTGGGTAATAGGCAATTCGGCTGCAGTAGGGGCATCTCCTGCGCTTTCAAGCTTAACAACCCATGTAGAGTTTGCATCAGCAGGTGCGCTAGTTACTTTCATTTTAAATTGAAAATACCCTTGTGCTAACAGGGGCGTAGCATCAAAAGGGGAGGCTACACCAGCTTCATCAGTAATGTTTGCCGCTCTTGAAATAAAACCGTTTACAGTTGGGTTTTCACCAACACTAAATTCAACTGTATTACCTTGCTGTTCATCAACAACTACTGCAGGAGTTGAACCTCCGCAACAATCCCATGCGGGCCAATTAATATTAAAAGAATCACCAAATATGGTTAATGGAGTAACTCCTCCAGCTATAGGTACTGGTGCATCACCCTCAAGTAAGGCATCGTTTAAGCTATCGTAACCTGGGCGAATAGTTTCACAACCTTTACCTGTATCAGGGTTTGATGCACATTGATAAACACGTACGTAATCAATAGCAAAGGTTTGGCCGTTTTCAAATGCGCTAGCGTCTACACCTAAATCATTAACGTTTTCAGGCCAGTCGCCGCCTACTGCTAGGTTTAGCAATAAGTGAAAATCTTTATCAAATGGTGCGCTATCCCAATGCGTTGTAAGTTCGCCAGAACCTTGCTCGAAGTATTCTGCAAACCAACCACGATGTTTTAAGCCCGCAGGCTCATTTTTGGAATTGTATAAAACCTCAGATTGACGCTGGGTTGCATAAAGGTAACCATCTACGTACCAGCGAATTTCACCTTCTTGCCATTCAACAGCATACGTGTGGAAATCATCTGCCGGATTAGTATTTTCAGGGAATTTATATTCTTGTCCTGTGTAGCTATTATCTGGCCATGCACGTCCGTAATGAAGGGTGCCGTGGATGCTTGACTCTATACCGCCGTCTTCATCTGGTGTTTTAAGGTTTACTGATTCTAAAACATCTATTTCACCAGAACGAGGCCAAGTGCCGTAAACTTCATCAGTTGGCAGCATCCAAAATGCTGGCCAGCTACCTTGTCCTGCTGGAAGTTTGGCGCGCACTTCAAAGCGACCATATGTAAAGTCGGCGTTGTAACGCGTATTTAAGCGCGCTGAGGTATACGGTTTTTCTGCACCTTCTGTCGCGGGGAGGGCAACAATGTTTAACACACCGTCTGCAATAAATGCATTTTGCTCGCTGTCGGTGTAACACTGTTTCTCGTTGTTACCACCGCCATCGCAGTTTAATTCATAGTTCCATTTGTTTGTATCAATGGCTGAGCCTTCAAACTCGTCGCTCCAAACCATTTGCCAATCTGATACTGGTTCAGAGGCATCTACATTTTCAAAATTTGATTTAGTGGCAGAGTCACCACCACAGCCAGCTAACGTAACTAAAGAGATAGCGGCAAGTAAACGTGTAATGTGCGTTGTTTCAATGTTCATAACTGAACCCCGGTTTCAACAGATTATTGTCAGATTAATTGTTTTTTGAGCTTTGTTTTTCATGCTGTAAGCGCTTACATTTTAGATTGTGTTTTGTAAGCGCTTACAAATGATATTGTGGAGTACGCAAATGGTCAACATATTTGTTTATTTTATTTACAATTAGTTTACGGTAAGACCAGTTTACCAATTTGAGACTGTACATAAATTGCATTTTATACAAATGGTTACGTTGTTTGTGTTTTTTGATGGGAGCAAGAACGGAATATTTTTTACGTCAAAAAGTAGGAAAGGACTTAACAATTAAAAGGTTAGTGACAGGTATATTTATAGTATTTAAAGAGTATTTTGTTTATACCAATCTACATAAAAGTAATTTTAAGTGGATTGGTATTGTATGAGATAAAATATGCTTGTTTTTACTTGTTTTTACTTGTTTTTAAAAGGCATTGAAAGTAATCCCCAAAGCGAGGCATTTTGCTTTTGGCTTGGGTATTCTTTTAAGCCAATATTTATATCTGCGTCGGTTTTTTTAGCTTTACCTTTGTAGCTACCAAATAATTTATCCCACCAAATTACACTAAAACCATAGTTTGAGTTAGTTTCACTAACCACTTGGCTATGGTGAATTCGATGCAATATTTGCGTCATTAATATTAAACGCAGTGGTTTTTCAATAGCATTAGGTAGGCGTATATTTGCATGATTAAATAGTGCTAAACCATTAAGTGCTATTTCAAAAATAAGTACCGCAATGGCAGGTACGCCAAGAGCTGTTACTGCAATGAGTTTTATAAGTATGCTCAGTACAATTTCGATAGGGTGAAAGCGCAAGCCCGTACTTGTATCAACATGTGCATCGGCGTGGTGTACACGGTGCAAGCGCCATAAAATAGGCACTTGATGAAATAATCTATGCTGCCAATAAATTAATATATCGAGTAAAAGTATGCTCAATATAATAATTAAACTGCTTGGTAGGGCTATTTGATTAAATAAGCCAATGCCGTGCTCTTGATTGTAAAGTGCCACGGCGGTTAACCCAATAGGGACCACTAAGCGCGCAATAACTGATGAAGCAAACACTAATCCAAAATTAGCAAACCAACGTGTACTGCTTTTAATAGGCGCTTGGCGAGCAGGCTTTTGCCATTCAAGCAGCATCATTATAATTAAAATGCTAAAAAAGCAGCCGAGTCGCCACCATACTTCATTAGTCATTTATTACCTCAGAATTTGCACTGCTAGGCACGTTTTCAGCTGCTTTGTTAGCATCGGCTTCTTGTTGCTTAAGCGTGTGATAACCGCCATGTATACGGGTAAAAATAGTTATGCCGCACGCAATAGCGAAAATGCTCGCCATAACCGCAAAGTGCTGCGGCCAAATACAAAATGCAATAAATAGCGCTATTGTTTCAGTGCCTTCGGTTAAGCCGTTTAAGTAGTAAAAGCTTTTGTATTTAAATTGCGGTTTTTCGAGTTTAAATTTTTCGGCGGCAATCGCAAAAGCTA
Organism: Pseudoalteromonas sp. Z9A4; assembly: GCF_011378845.1. Lineage (NCBI taxonomy): Bacteria > Pseudomonadati > Pseudomonadota > Gammaproteobacteria > Alteromonadales > Pseudoalteromonadaceae > Pseudoalteromonas > Pseudoalteromonas sp. Z9A4. The sequence goes on along the minus strand of NZ_WTLA01000010.1, from coordinate 40,491 downwards.
AAAAGCTTGAGCCCGTACCAATAAAAGTGGCAAGTAATAACGATCCCGCTATCGCGTTTTGCTCAGGGTTTGCCAAAATAAAGCCAAGCGGAATAGCCGCATAAAATAAAAAGTCGAGTGTGATATCTAAAAAGCCACCCGCGCTTGAACTTTGATTTGCATAGCGTGCTAATGCGCCATCAAGCCCATCTAAAATTCGATTTAAAGCAATGGCAACTAATGCGCCGTACCACATTTCAAACGCCAGTAATGGCACGGCTAATAAGCCAACTAAAAAGCCTACAACGGTTAGCTGATCGGCAGTTATGCCGCGTTTATGTATAAGCATAACCACAGGTGTTAAAAGTGGCTTAATTATAGGGGTGATAAATTTGTCTAGCATGTTTGTTGCCTTATGCGTATTAAAGCCACGAATTAAAGTGCGCTATTTAAAGTAATGAGTTTGCCATTTGCAGCGTCGGCGTCGCTATGGTCATGAGTAACCATAATTGCTGGTAGCTTATGATCGCGTATTTGGCTAAACACGAGTTCGCGTGTATCAACACGCAGTTGGGTGTCGAGTTTGCTAAAGGGTTCGTCGAGTAAAATGGCTTTAGGTTCGCTCAGCAGCATACGTAATAATGCAACACGGGCTTGTTGCCCACCCGATAAGTTATCGGGGTGACGATTACCCATATCTTTAAGACCTACTTGTTCAAGCGCGTGTTCTATTTTTTCAAGACGTTGTTTTTTATTGCCTTTGGGCATTGCAAAGGCAATGTTACCAGCAACAGTTAAATGCGAAAACAATAAAGCGTCTTGATAAAGCACTCCAATATGGCGCAAGTGTGGAGGGGTGTTATCGATATTTTGACCATTAAGCCACACCTCACCATTGGCCTTAAAGCTACTTGGTAAAGTACCCGTAAGCCAATTTAATAAGCTTGATTTACCACTGCCTGATGGGCCCATAATAGTCAGAATTTCACCGCCATTAACTTGCTCGTTTAAGCTAAGTAACAGCTCATTTTGGCGATAAAGCTGACAATTTTTAATCTGTAACGATGACTGCATTAAAAAACCTTAACCCTGATAGTGTTAAACATGGGTGCTTTAAATATGTGCACGTTTAAACACGTGCACTTTTGAAAAAATATTTAGGTAAACCCCATGCCAGTATAAATCCAATAAGTGGCAACGCCATTTGCATAATAGCGTACACGGCACTGGTGCGTCTGCTTGCGCCATTGGCAAGCGTAACGGCTTCGGTTGTTATTGTGGCTATGCGCCCGCCGCCAGCTAAAAGCGTGGGGAGGTATTGTCCAAAACTAATTGCTAAGCCCAGTGCGGCTGCAATTAAAATAGGGGCAAACAACTGAGGTAGTTTTACTTTAAAAAACACCTTGCATGGCGCTGCGCCTAGGCTTGCTGCAACATGAGCAAAACGAGGATCTAAGCGCCTATAACTGCTCGCAAGTGACAAAAACACATAAGGCAACACAAACAGTAAATGCGTAAGTACCACATTAAAAAATGCGGCTTGGTTATTTACCAATTGTTGTATCCATACTAGCCCAAACAAAAAGGCAATACTGGGTACTAATAACGGTAAGTAAATAATTAAACTGGTAAAACGAGAAATAGGTTTGTCACTCAACTGCTCTGATTCTAAACACAATAAAGTAAGAATAATGGCAAATAGTGTGGTTACTAAACCGATTGCTAGCGTATTAAAAAGCGGACTGCCCATTTGCATTAGCGCACTTTTAAAATGCAGTAGTGTAAATTGCTCAGGCATTGCATCTGGAAAGCGCCAAAAACCTGCAACCGACCACGTAACTAAACCAATAAGTGACAACAGTATAAAGCTAATTACTAATGTGGTGAGTACGACCGTTATTTTTTGCCAATAAAATCCGCCGTATTCGCGCACTCCATTAGTGAGAGAGTCGCTAAATAGCACTTTTACGGCCTTTTCTGCGCCAAGCCAAAGGGCTAACAAACCGCCTGTAACAGCCAGTTGTAATAAAGCACCTGCTGAGGCTTTAATACGCAGGTTTAAATCAACATCGTTAAACCAATGCATTATTGCAACTGCCAACGTGGGTGGTGTATTTGGGCCTAATATAAGAGGCATTTCTACACTTGCGCTTGCATAGGCAAGCACTGCTAAAAGCGGCAAACGCAGTAGCGGATAAAGACTTGGCAGTATTACTTTAAAAAAGGCGGTCATTGGGCAATAACCCAAGTTAAGCGCAACCTTATGTTGTTGGCGTAATTTTTTGCCAAGCTCAGGTTGAGCAAGTACGCCCAGTGCCATTAATAATAAAAAGGGAAGCTCTTTGAGTGTTAAGCCTAAAATAATACTAATACCGAACGAATCATGCGGAAACATACCGTTTGGCGCAAGTTCCCAGCCGCTTAACCAAGGCGACGCTAAGCGTGAAATCATACCTGAAGGGGCAATTAAAAACCCCACCGCAATAGCGGCTGCAGCATGAGGTATCACTAATATAGGGCTCAATAAACGCTGAATTCGGTTAAGCCACGGGCTATTAAAAAACGCAGCTAAAATCATTAAGGTAATGATAAATGCAAGCAGAGTACTTATTAAGCCCGTTGCAACGCTTAAGGTAACCATTTGAGTAAGGCCAGGTGTTTGCCAAAGGGCATTAAAACCTTGCAAGCTAAACGTTGTTTGCTCAAGTACGGGCGCATAACCAAAGGCAGGCAGCAATACGCTAATTAAGCCACCAAGTACGGGTAGTATAAGTAAAGCGAGTAAAAATCGCGGGCTAAATTTTACAATGCGCGTAAACATATCGGTGCTTTTATGCGTTTTAGGTTCAAGGTTTGTTACCACTTTATTTGAAATAACATTCATTGACTGACCCCGTAGCGCGTTTGCCAACCTTGCATAATGGCGTTTACCCAGCTTGGATGAGGTTCGCTCAATGTGCGTTTAATACTGTTTAAAGGCAGTGCACTTGGATGCGGTTTAGCTGTTTTAAATAAGGCTTGCTGATCAGGCGTTAACGTTGATTGAATAAGTACGCTTTTATCGCCCCATATATGCGCTTTTTGCTTTTGAGCTTGCGCTTCAGGGCTGAGTAAAAAATTAGCCACTAATTGCGCACTTTGCTGGTGGCTTGCATTGTAAGGGATTGCCACAAAATGGGTATTACTTAAACTGCCATCACTCATTGCGTAACTGCGAATGCTGTTTGGTAAATCATAGCGTTTTACAGCAGCTGGTACTTCAGGTGCTGAAAAAGTAAAGGCTAAACTCAACTCTGTATCGTCCACAAGGCGGCGCATTTGAGCACCACTTTGCATAAAATGAGTGCCACCACGCCAAAGCGTTGGGTGTAGTTTATCTAAAAAGTCCCACAGTGGGTTTAACACTTGCGCCGTATTCTTAGTTGTAGCTGGTTGGTTTAGCTGCGCTTTAATATTTTCGCTGCTTTGCTGATGCAGTACAACTAAGGCGTATTTTAAAAAGCTCATACCTAAAAAGTCAGGCGGCTTTGGGTAACTAAAGCGACCAGGGTTTTGTGCGCTCCAGTTTAATAATTCGTTTAATGTCGTCGGCAATTTATTGTTTGCATTACCATTTATTGCAATGCTGTCGTAATAAAACGTAAGTGACGCTTGCCCCCATGGAGCCTCCATCCCATTGGTAGGTAAACCAAAATCAAAGGTTACAGCAGGGTTATTAGCCGGATCGGTTAATGCAAAGTAGGGAAGTTTACTCGCCCATTGCTTTAAAAGCAGAGAGTGCTCACTCATGGTGGCAAAGTTAGCCCCGTTGATCCACATTAAATCTACGCTGCCTTGGTTGTTATTGTTTGCTGATTTTTCGGCAAGTACACGACTTACTGCTTCGCTGGTGTCACTTAATTTTACATGCACTAAGTTAATGTTGTACTTAGTTTTAACTTGCTGCGCTGCCCATTGAATATAAGCATTTATTTGCGCGTCGCCACCCCATGCATAAAAGTATACATCTTGATTGCTACCAAGTGTTTGAACTTGTTGCCAGCGAGATCCCTGTTGTGTGTTTATTACTAAATTACTTTTACTATTTGAGTTAATAACGGTATTAGCAAACGCAGTGCTCGAAAAAACAGCTAAATTTGCGATTGTACAAACGCAAAACGCGACACAGCAAAAGCTGTATCGCGCCTGTGTTTGCCAAAACTTAATGGCGAACATTTAAATCCCAGTTATAGTCTAAAAATTTAACTTTCATGTCATCATTTTTAAGTACTTTTTGCTGAGCGGGTATCAGTTTAAGAGCATCGCTGTATTGCAAGAAAAACTGCTGTAGCGTGTTTGTACCTCTAAAACCTTTTTCAAAGTCATCGCCGTACCATTTAAATATTGAAGACACGCTTAGCGTATTTTCTTGAGCCATATTACGTGTCATATCTGATAAAAAGCGCACTGTTTGCTCTTGCAATTGGCTTTCTAAATCAGTGGCTGTATACGCTTCTTCTCGAAGCGCTGGGCAACCAATACTCGCGCAATTTACTGCAAAGTGAATGCGTGGGTCGTTGTATTTACCGCTGCCACGTATTAAACCATGTTCTATATCATCAAGGCTGCGAGTTTTGCCAAGTAATGGCACAAACTCTTTACTCCATGGTGAGCTAAAAAAGCTCCCTAAGTCTTTAATTGACTTAATATCAGGGTACTTAGTCAATATAAGTTCAACAGTCCACGCATTATAAGCATTGATCAAAAAAGCGAGTTGCTTAGGCTTTTCCCATGCGTCAAATTCGCTTTGCGTTACAGCCGTTAACGAATCTAAATACGTTTTTAGCTGTGCATGCTCATGTTTTATGGCAGCGTAATCAACCTCAGTACTGTGATTATGGTTAATAGCGACAACATGCTTATTTAACAATGCATTCCAGCTATCGTGCATGTTTTGGGCTTGGGCCGAAAATGATGTTGCAAACGATGTTACAACTAAAGCCGAACCAAGTAGCAATGCTTTTAGAGGTGTTTTAAACATAATTAACCTCTACGCCAAGTGTGGTATTTTTCAAGCAAGTTAAGCACTTTTTCAGGTGCATGAGCGCGTTTCCACTCACCTGCTGCGTATTTGTTACCTTCAGCCCAAGTAGGGTAGCTGTGTATAGTACCGAGTATTTTGTTAAGACCTAAGCCGTGTTTCATTGCCAGTACAAACTCAGCAATTAAATCGCCAGCGTGTTCAGATACCACGGTAACGCCCAATATTTTATCTTTGCCTTTGGGTGTAATCACTTTAATAAAGCCTTTTGTAGCGCTGTCGGTAATTGCACGGTCTAGCTCTTCAAATTCAAAACGAGTAATTTCGTAATCTATGCCTTTGTCTTTTGCGTCTTGCTCGTTTAAGCCAACACGTGCAACTTCTGGGTCAATAAACGTAGTCCACGGAATAACACGGTAATCTACTTTAAACTTTTTAAGGTGACCAAATAAGCCATTTACCGCTGCGTACCAACCTTGATGGGCTGCCACATGTGTAAATTGGTATGGACCTACAATATCGCCTGCTGCAAAAATATTTGGGTACAGTGTTTCTAGGTATTCGTTAGTTACTACTGTGCGGTTTGTTTCAATGCCTAGCTCTTCAAGACCGTAACCTTTAAGGCGCGCACTTCGACCAACAGCACATAATAGCTCGTCGTATTCAATATCTATTTCTTTGTCGTTATGTTTAACAACAATATATTTTTTACCATCGCGCGTTTCACAACGAAGTGCTTGGTGCGATGTTAAAATATTAACGCCACTTTCGGTTAACGCTTCGTGAGCAAAAGTAGACACTTCAAGATCTTCTTTGATCATGATGCGTTCGCTCATTTCAATTTGCGTAACACTTGAACCTAAACGTGCAAAGCTTTGTGCTAATTCGCTACCAATTGGACCGCCACCTAGTACTACAAGTTTTTTAGGTGCCTCATCTAATTCTGCAAATTTATTCCACAATGTATCGCTTGTTACATAACCTGTTTCTTCAATACCAGGTAGTGGCGGTACAAATGGGCGTGCGCCAGTGGCAATCACAATAGTACGAGCGGTGAGTGTTTGCGTGCCACCGTCGTTAAGTTTAATTTCTACAGTCCACGGGTCTATTAATTTACCGTAACCTTTTACTACATCTACGCCTAAGTCTGTGTAACGCTCAACACTGTCGTGTGGTGCTACATCGGCAATAACTTTATGTACACGTGCCATTACTTTTTTGAACGAAAACTGTGGTGTTGCGTTTTCTAAGCCGTAGTTTTCACCGTGGCGAATTTGCTCTGCAATTTTAGCGCTTTTAATGACTGCTTTACTTGGAACACAACCATAGTTTAAACAGTCGCCGCCCATTTCGCCCGCTTCAATAAGGGTTACTTTTGCTTTAACAGCAGCAGCAATATAACTTGTTACCAAACCACCTGCGCCTGCGCCAATTACAATCATGTTACGGTCGAATTTTTTAGGTTTAGTGTAGTTTTTGTATACACGACGTTTTTTAAACACGTTTAAAATTCCTTTAGCAATGAAAGGGAAAATGCCCAATAAAGCGAATGATAAGATTAAGTTGAATGATAAAATTCCAGATAAGCTCTCTATTTGCGCCAGTTGTGTACCTGCGTTAACAAATACAAATGTACCGGCGAGCATACCTGCTTGGCTTACCCAGTAGTAAGTCCATGACTTTATTGAAGTAACACCCATTAGTAAGTTAATTAAAAAGAACGGAAACACCGGCACTAAACGAAGGGTAAATAAGTAAAATCCACCTTCTTTTTCAACGCCTGCATCAATGGCGGCTAAGCGCTCAGGAAAACGTTGTTTAATAGTGTCACGTAGTAAGTAACGCGATACTAAAAAGGCAAGTGTTGCGCCAATAGTTGAGGCAAAAGATGCAACCAATAAGCCTTCAACTAAGCCAAACAGTGCACCTGCGGCCAGTGTTAAAATAGCGGCGCCTGGTAAAGAGAGAGCAGTTACTACTACGTATAGTAAAAAGAACCCACCAATAACTAGTAATGGTGACTGCTCTTTATATTGACTAAATTGATCCATCGACCCTTTTAGGCCATCAAGTGTAAGTAAATGGTGTAAGTCAAAATGAAAGAACAGGCCGACGGCGGCCGCTGCAATCAATAATAAAAATATTTTTTTAATCATGTTCTCTCTCTTAAAAATTATGGGTCAGCGTAAGCTTGGCGTTAATTGGCAACTCAGGAAAAGCTAAAGTTGCGCCAAAGTAACCGCCTTCAAATACTGGGCGCCAGTTTTTTTGATTCGTTACGTTGTTCACATCTAATCGTAACTTGGTACTAGGCGTAAAAGCATAGCTAGTATTTACGTTTAGTGTGTACTGATCACGAATTTTTACTGTCGCCAAAAAGTCTAATGGGTAACTCTTTGTATATAGACCTGAAAAACCCGTTTGCCATTTCGAATTAATTGAATAATTTCCGTTAAAGCTGAACGATTGCTCAGGGATACCCTGTACACGGGTGTTTGAAGGTGCAAAAGCGGTAAAGCTAGGTGCGCCAACACTGGTACCTTCAATAATATCTGGACGTGAGTTGTCAAATGCATCGGCTACTTGAGCTGAATCTTGGCTACTTGCAGAATTATCGTAGCGAGCATCAATATAGCTGTAGCCAGCACTTAGCCAATAAGGGTAAGCATCATAAAATACTTGGCTTTCAAAGCCGGTAGTACGAATCCCGGTATTGCTACCATCGCGATTACGTAAACTACGACGTTGGCTGAATACTGCTCCATCGGCGTACCAATCACTGTCGGTGGGTGCGTATTTTAAACCAAATTCAACTAAAGTATTTTCGGTTGAAAAGTTTTGCGCGCTAATCGTGTTGTCGCCACCAAGAGACGTGCCGCCAGCCATGCTATTTGATGTGGCTTCGTTGTAACTTGCTGCACCATAAGTGGTGTAATCACCGTTTAATCGGTAGTTAAAGCTTATTTGCCCAGAATGTAGCTTATCGTTAATGCTATCGCGAGCTGCAATTTCACCCTCTGGCGCTATTTGGTCGTGCGCGTCTACGTCATAAAAATCAATGCGGTAGCCAACGCTTGTATGAAACTTATCTGTCCAATCAGAATCTTGCTGAATAGCAAAGCCTGTTTGCCATGAACGCGAATCGGTAGTGTCTGATAAGTTAAAGTCGCCACTGCCGTCATTATTAATATCATATTGACCACCAGGGGATACAAATACACCTGGGCTAATTTCAATTAAACGCGCTTGTTGTACATCAGTTAAAGGAATGCGGCGATTTGAAATTGGGCCTGTTAAATCAATAGGTAAGTCGGCTTCTGTTGTAAATTGGCTGTAGCCTAATACGCGGTTATAACGCACATCAAATGCAAAAATTGTTTGCTGGTCGCTATTCCAAAGATAGGTAAGCTCGGTACGGTTTTGCGCGGTATCGGCACCATCTATAATTTCAACAAAGCTATTTTGTGCAATTTCTTCGCGTTGTAAGTGCTGAAAATACGTAATGTTTTTTATTGATGCATTGTTTGAAAGTTCACGCTTATAAATGCTGTGTAATAAATAAGTAGTGGCTTCGTTTTGATTATCAGGATCGGTAAGCACTGTACTGCGATCTATTTTTACTTGCCCAGTTGGTGAGATTATTGAACCTGCTGCCGGTACTGTGCTGCCATTTGCTTGCACGCCTTGGCCGGTAATATAAAGGCCATTATCTATTAGCGCTTGAGTAGGGCGGTTAATACCTGCGTTATCGGTAAATTCAACTTGATATAACTCAAAGTTAATATCCCAGCTGCTCTTGTCATCGGGTAATACGCGTAATGATGCAAATAAGCTGTCGCTCTTTGTGCCTGAAAAGTCGTAGTAGCTGCCGTTGTCAATGTGCTCAGCACTGACTCTAAAACCTACCTTGTCTTTTACAATCGGTGCGCTGTAATCTACTAAAACACTGTACTGATCCCATCGACCTGCAGATACAGTTGCTTTGCCTTTACTTTCGTCAGTTGATGCTTTTTTAGAATGTAAGTTTACAAAACCACCGTTGCGTTGGCTTGAGCCAAATAATACCGGCGGCGCGCCTTTTACCACGTCTATCTGTTCTATAGAGTTGAACGATAACGGCACGCCAAAGCCATTATTACCTGCTTGGCGGCGTGTACCATCTTGGAAAAGCTCACCTAGTTGCCCACGAATAGTAGGTAAACTGGGTGCCCCAAAACCACTGGCTGAATAGGTATTAGGGCTTACGGCAAGTACATCTTGTAAAGTCGTAATATTGAGTTGTTCTATTAACTCGCTTGAAATTGGTGTGACTGAGCGGGCTATATCTTGTAGGGCTAAGTTGTCGCCAAAAGGGCCGTCTACAGTGGCGTTTTTAACCGAAAGACCTTGAGATTTAATAACTTGGCCTGCCACCTCAATGCGTTCTATTGCGCCATCTTTTGTTGTTTTTGATTCTTCGGCTGCAAAAGCATTAAGTGGTGTATTTAATATGGTGGCTAGGGAAAGTGCTAAATATGCGTGTTTCAAACGTTTTCTCTCTACGGTTAAAATGTTGTTGGCGATAAAGACCGAAAGGATTAAAAATAAATTTCAGTAAAATTTCGATTCTTTTTGTTTTTTAGAACATAACAAAACGGATGCATTATAAAGGTGGTAATTAAGTACTATTGTTTTATTAGTTGATAAAATATTAATAGAGCGATTGTATTAGAGTGAATGTAAATATTTGCTTTTAATGGGCTTTTTTAATTATAGACTACTTTTCACCTGCTAACATTTTAAAATTGTTAACTTTTACGCAGCATTTTAAAATTCCTAAAATAAGCTTCACTTTTATTACTACAAGGCTTAATTACTTTTTTATTTAAAATAATTAAATTTTTTTGAAATAAAAAATAACTTATACGGTCTAGGTTACTTCAACGTTTATTAATATTCATTTAAGGAAATTTTATGACAGGTTCAATGAGTTCTGATGTGCAAAACCGTTTGCAATGGTCACTTTTATCTTTGCGTTTAGGCGTATTTATTGTAATGGTTATGTGGACGTTCGATAAATTTGTAAACCCTGGTCATAGCGCACGTATTTTTGAACATTTTTACGGTATTAGTGGCTCATCTGATATAGTTGCTTATGTTATCGGTGCTCTACAACTTATATTAGTATTGGCATTTTTAGCGGGTATTAAAAAGCGCATAACTTACGGAATCATTTTTGTAATGCATGGCTTATCAACGCTTTCTTCGTACAACCAGTATATAGATGGCTTTAACAACTTATTATTCTTCACTGCATGGCCAATGTGGGCTGCGTGTTTTGCACTTTACTTATTACGCGACCAAGACGTGAAATTTACTGTAAAGTAATAAAACAATAGCTATACCCTTAAGGTTGTAGCTAAAAATACATTGGGCTGAGTTATTTACTATTTCAGCCCAATGTATAGCCTTTGAGCACTTCTTCTAATAATCCAATCTCTTTGTCATCTTCTAAAAATAATCCTTTTTATATTATTTCATCTTAAATATTGCGTTAGATCAAAGTTAATATATTTGTAAGAACAATATCGACAGCTTTAGTTTATGTTAGCTATACGGTTAGTAGGTTTTAATTACCTCAAGTTATTCAACTCAATGTTGTATAGAAGGCTCGTATGGAAAAGGTCAAAATTTCGTCAGTGCATCAATCATCAAATCGTTCAGTAAACAAGTCTTCACATAATCAAAATTGCGATGAATGGAGTAAGCTCGATTTAGCACAATTACAAGCAAAGCTAAAAACATCATCCAACGGGTTAAGCCAAACTGATGCCACACAAAGATTGGCACAATATGGACCTAACGAACTAGTTGAAGAAAAAACAAACCTACTACTCAAATTCTTATCTTACTTTTGGGGACCAATACCGTGGATGATCGAGGCTGCTATTATTTTATCGGCGCTTGCTAAGCACTGGGCTGATTTTTTTATTATTCTTGTATTATTGTTGTCCAACGTATTGGTTGGCTTTTGGGAAGAGCATCAAGCGGGTAATGCAATTGCTGCATTAAAAGCAAAATTAGCCAACAAAGCACGCGTTCGCCGCGATACTCAATGGCAAAATTTAAATGCCAGCGAACTTGTACCGGGTGATGTTATTAGAATGCGGATGGGCGATATAGTGCCTGCAGATGCGCGTTTGCTAAATGGTGATCCAGTAGAAGTCGATCAATCGTCACTTACGGGTGAGTCGTTACCGGTTGTAAAGTCGGCGGGTGAAACTGTTTATTCGGGCTCTATTATTCGCCAAGGTGAAATTGAGGCAATAGTATACGCAACCGGCGCTAATACCTTTTTTGGTAAAACAGCACAGTTAGTGCAAGGGGAGCGAACCGCAAGTCATTTTCAGCGTGCGGTGCTTAAAATTGGTAATTATTTAATAATGCTTGCTGCGGCTTTAGTGCTGCTTATAGTTATTGTTGCTTTGTTTCGCGATGATCCAATGATTACCACATTGCAGTTTGCACTCGTATTAACCGTTGCGGCAATACCAGTCGCCATGCCAACAGTGCTATCAGTTACTATGGCTGTAGGCGCTCGTTTATTGGCTAAAAAGCAAGTGGTTGTAACACGTTTAGCTGCAATTGAAGAGCTAGCAGGTGTTGATATTCTTTGTTCCGATAAAACAGGCACATTGACACAAAACCTATTAACGTTAGGTGACCCGTTTTATATCGAAAACTCAATAAATAAAGGCTCTGCTGAGCAAGTTATATTGTACGCGGCATTAGCATCTCGCTCAGAAAATAACGATCCGATTGACTTAGCTGTATTACAAAGCGTAAAAGCTGAGCAGCATCTAGATTCTTATCATATAGAGCATTTTCAGCCATTTGATCCTGTGAGCAAACGTACTGAAGCATTAATTAAAAATGCTGATGGTAAAGCGTTTAAAGTGACCAAAGGTGCACCGCAGGTTATTTTAGCTTTGTCGGCTAATATTGAGGTAGTTAAAACTCAAGTTGAGGCATCGATAGATGAATTTGCAGCACGTGGGTTTCGCTCTTTAGCGGTTGCTAAAACAGACGAGCAAGGTAAATGGCAATTTATAGGCGTATTGCCGCTTTTTGATCCACCGCGTGAAGAAGCAATACAAACCATTGCCGATGCAAAAGAAATGGGTATGAGCGTTAAAATGGTCACGGGCGACCAAGTGGCCATTGCGCGCGAAACTGCAAGTAAACTGGGTTTAGGAACAAACATTCTTGATGCTAGTGGGTTTGGTGCAACTGAGCATCATCAAGCCACACAGTTAGATGATTCTATCGAGAGCGCTGACGGATTCGCACAAGTATTTCCTGAGCATAAATACCATATTATTGATGTGCTTCAGCATAGAGGGCACATTGTTGGTATGACAGGAGATGGCGTAAATGACGCGCCAGCACTTAAAAAAGCTGATTGTGGTATTGCTGTATCGGGTGCTACAGATGCAGCGCGTTCAGCAGCATCAATTGTGTTAATGACCGATGGCTTATCGGTTATTATTGATGCAGTTAAAGAAAGCCGAAAAATATTTCAACGCATGAACAGTTACGCTATTTACAGGGTTGCTGAAACACTGCGCGTACTACTTTTTATGGCAATGGCGATATTAATTTTTAACTTTTATCCGTTAACCGCAGTCATGATTGTAATGCTTGCTTTACTTAACGATGCCGCCATTTTGTCTATTGCATACGACAATGTGCATTATCAAAATAAGCCCGAAACATGGAATATGCGGCTCGTTTTGGGTATTGCATCTGTGCTGGGAATTGTAGGACCAATTGCAGCCTTTGGTTTATTTTACTTGGGCGATAAAGTATTTGAACTCGACCGCCCTCATCTTCAAACATTAATGTACTTATTACTTTCTGTAGCAGGGCATTTGACTATATTTTTAGCGCGTACCCGAGGTCCATTTTGGTCTATTAAACCGTCTGCTATATTAATGGTCGCTGTATTTGGCACGCAAGTTATAGCAACACTTATTGCTGTTTATGGTGTGTTTATGACCCCACTAGGATGGGGATGGGCACTTGCTGTGTGGGCATATGCTTTGGTGTGGTTTTTTATTAACGATGGTTTAAAGCTAGTGGCGTATCGAATTTTTGATCCGACAGAAGCACCCTTACTAGAGAAGAGTTAGAGCATAGGTTTAGATATAAAAAGTGGTTATAAGCCAAGTGGCTTATAACCAATAGTACACAAGGGAGTGTATATAAGGTGGTTCAATTATTTGTGAGTAAAGTTACTCACAAATAAAAAGTATTAGTGCATTGCATCGTTATACTGCTTTGCCAAGCTTTGTTTTTGCCCTTCGGTTAGTGCTTTACCTGCTAATTGAAATACTTCGTGTTCTTCTTCACTTAAATGATGATGTACTAAATGGTGCAACTTTTTAGCTGCAACTAACCATGCAGATGAGCTCATTTTGGTATCTTCAAGTTGTTCAATTAATTCATCAATTTCGTGATGTTCAGCTACGCTGTGGCGCGCTTTTTCATGAGTTAAGTCATCAAACATAAGTGGATTGTAAAAGTAACGTTCTTCAAATTTTGCGTGTTGTTCTAGTTCTGTTTTTAGCTCGTCCATTAGCGTGTGGCGCTGCTCTGTGTCGCCGTGCGTTTGAATAAGCGCATCTACTAATTCTCGTTGTTTGTCATGGTCATGACGTAGTGCTTCAAAAATATTCATAACTAATCCTTTTACAATTTATTTGCTTATATCACTAAAACTAGCAAACTAGATGCCAAATATTAAGTTGATGTATTTTATTGCTTTTATTTTGATTTTTTATTTTTAGGCTGCTATCACTGTAAATTTTACAGTGATATGAATGCAATAATTTCAGGCTTTTACATAGTTCAATTATAGAAGTGAGTATAAATTCCTACAGAACCTTACAAATATTTACTGGTTGTTTATTTTATTGCAGTGATAAAGTAGCAACATTATTTAGGTACAATCTATATGTATTACTTCCACATATAATACCAATCGGTATAAATGCAGGTAGCACGTTAACTTTATAGGATAGTTTAAGGATGAACATAAAAAGCCCCATCGCCGCATTATTGCTGTGCGCTTTACTAAGTGCTTGTAGTACAGCCCCACGTTCTGACCCTAACTTATGCATTGAAGAGGCCGAAACGGTTGATCGAAATGGCGCTCAAACAAGCTCAGAAGTTTATAATCAATGCATTAGCGCACAAATTAAAAAGGATGAAAAAAATGACACTTTTTTTGATGCTATAGGTACGTTCTTTTTTGAATTTTTTTGTAATGGTGGTAGAAAAGTAAATAGGCTAACTTGCAGCTGTAATTTAAATTAAATAAGTTGCGTAAAAATAGGATTAGTTATGAAGCAATTGTTGATAGCAATTTCACTTTTTTTATTACTAAGCGCTTGTGCGGCGCAGCCTTATGCAGGCTCGGCAAAATGTATGGAACAAGCAGATATTGCATACGAAACCGATACACGTAAAAATGAGACACTAGATAATGAATGCAAAGCTGCAAAAGTAAATACGCCTAATAAAGAGCTTGAGAATCATGGCTTGGTTGATAGAAGCCTTTTACAGCTAATCGTTAGCTTTTTAAATGGCGTATTTTAATAGTAAAAATATAATTAAATAAGGTATGTATGAGGGAAGAACTAAGAGCAAAAATAATTACCGTGTGCGATAAAAAAATAGCAGCTAAAGGCGAAAATGTAGGGCTTTCTTTTTATGCATTTTTTGCCAATAAAAACGACGACCCAGAGCTACTTATGGAAGCTGCTACTTGGTGGATACACACCCATAAATTAGATCATTTTGTAAAAGCACATAAAATTAAACAGATGGTTTTAGATGGACTTTAGTCAAGTAAATGAGCCAATACTTTTAGCTGTGTTTATTTAATCAACAACGACTTGGTTTCTTCCGTTTTCTTTTGCTTTATAAAGTAATTTATCTGCATGCTTAATAAGAACATCTAGTGTGCTTTTTAAAGGGCCACTTACAGAGGCCCCTGCACTAAAGGTGATTTTTGTATCTGTAGGAAAGTCTTCTATATTACTGCAATGCTCGGCGAAGCTAATGGCGAGTCGGTTAAATATATCGCGAATTATTCGTTCATCAACCGTATTTAGTGCAAATAACCATTCTTCGCCGCCGTAACGACCAAACTGATGATCATTACATAGTGTTTCTTTTGCAGCTTTTGCAAAGGCAATAAGAACTAAATCTCCAACATCGTGACCAAAATGGTCGTTAACTTTTTTAAAGTAGTCTAAGTCAACAATTGCTATCGTCATTTTACCTTCACCAAGCTTTGCTTCTGCTGCGCGCATTATTCCTCTGCGATTAGGGCAATTTGTTAGATAATCTGTTAATGAAATATCGTGATATTTTTGACGTTGTCGAGCTTGCCGATAAAATAAAAATAATGAAGCGATCACTAAAATAAATGCAATAGCAGCGCTAAGTCGCCAAATTATTTTTTGTTGGTACTCTTCTTTAGCTTGTAGTTCACTAATGTCTTTTGCGTACTCTAGTTGCTGTATTTTTTCTTCTTTTTCTTTTACTTCAAACTGCACCTGTAGTGTTTTTATATTATTTTCACTGGTAGCTTCGTAGTGTTTTTTTGTATAAAGGAGCTTTTGTTCAATTGCTTCAAAAGCCTCGTCAGTGTAGTTAAGGCGTCGCTTTAGCTCATAGCGTTTACCTAAAAAATCGGCTTTATAAATACTGCGGCTGAATTTATCTAATTTTAAAAACACCTCATCGTTTGCTTCATTTGCTTGATCAAGTAAATTTAGTTTTATATATATGTCAGCTAACAAAATGAGCGATGCGAGTTGCATGTCGTGAACACCTGCAGAACGAGCAAGCTCAATATTTTCTTTAGTTAAAGTTAAAGCTTTATCGTAGTTTGCTTGTAAGTACTCAATACTAGCAATTGAGTACTGAGCAAAGGTTAAGCCTTTTTGCATATTAGCTTTTTTAAAATAGAGCAATGCTTTGTCTAGGTATGTTAAGGCATCTTTAGGTTTTTCTATCTCAAGCAATATATTGCCTAAACTCCAATATGCTTTTGCAGTAAAAAGCCCATCTTGTGTTTGCTCATATGCCGCAACCGCTTTTTTTGCATAATATACGGCTTTGTCTTTTTCGTTTAGATAATTGTATGCATCAGCTATTTTTCTAAAAAAGTATCCTTGAGATGCTGAATCGTCATCTTTTAATGCTAATTCTAACCCCTCTAGTGCAACATTTAGGGTCTTTTTCAATGAATCTGTATCGGTGTAATAGTAAGCAAGTGCTCGTAAAATAATGATTTTTTCTTTAGTTGAATGCTGTTGCAAGCTTTCTTCTAATTTTGTGGCTAGCGTTTGTGCTGGAGCTGGGTTTGGCTCCCTCGCTAGAGACTTGAGTTGTGATTCGAGAAATAATAAATATACACTTTTTTGATTTGGTAACTCTTTGTTCTTTAAGTAATAGGATAAGTGTGTGTTTAACGCTTCATATTTTTCTTGTCTAAAAAGTAACTCCGCATACAAAGCGGCCGCTTCTAGATGAAGGTTTTCCCAATTTTGCTCTTTGCTTATTTTAAACGCTTGAGTGAGTTTGTCTTCATTTTGAAGATAGTCTAATTCATTCAGTTTTATGTTGTTGATCAGGACTTGAGTTGTGCCAAAGTCTAGCGCATGTAAAGTTGCACTTAATGAGTCGCCGTTAGCTGAGGCAAGCTTACTTAAAAGTAAAAATAAAAGGAGAACAATATACTTTGCCCATAAAGTATTACCTAAAACCTTTATTTGTGTATTGTTAGTCATGTAAATCCTTTGCTGACTTATTTTTATTAGTGAAATACTTTTCTACATTGCTTAATAAACTTGGGCTTGAACAGTTTTTTATACTCATTATTGAAAAAATAAGACCATAAACGATATCAATTTAATTAATAAAAACCAACACATTGTATAATATAGTCGTTGTGGCTATGTGTTTTTATTAAAAATCAGCAGCTACTTCAAACTCTAATCGTTTAAGTGTAATTGGGTGAGTAAATGCTAAATACTCAGCGTGTAAATGTAATCTATCTGCTTTTTGTCCGTAATGTGTGTCGCCTATAATTGGTATGTTTAAACCTAAACTGTGCGCGCAATGTACTCTTAATTGATGAGTTCGCCCTGTTTTAGGGTATAACTGTAATCGGGTAATATTGTTGTTACGCTCTAAAACCTGCCAGGTAGTAAGTGATGGCTTACCATGTTTGTAACACACCATTTGGCGCGGTTTATCATCAAAGTCGAGCACTAAGGGTAAATCAATTACT
This sequence comes from Pseudoalteromonas sp. Z9A4, assembly GCF_011378845.1. NCBI lineage: Bacteria > Pseudomonadati > Pseudomonadota > Gammaproteobacteria > Alteromonadales > Pseudoalteromonadaceae > Pseudoalteromonas > Pseudoalteromonas sp. Z9A4. Next base: position 23,146 of record NZ_WTLA01000010.1, on the reverse strand, counting down.
CCGCTATCCTCAGCTACGTTACCATTAACTAATGCGACATAACGTTTATCTATGGTGCGTTCAATAAACTGCTTTTGCAGTGCTTTGTGCACGCGTTTATTAAGTGCAATCATCAATAACCCAGAAGTCGACATATCTAATCTGTGTACAATTAGCGGGCCTGATGCCTCTGGAAACTGCGTCTTGATTCGCATATAAACTGAGTCATCAATATTAACGCCAGGCACTGATAAAAACTCAGCGGGCTTATTTACCACAAGTAAGTCGTCATCTTTATAAACAATACTTAAATCTTTACCCTGAGCTGGGTTGATAAGTAGCGGGTTATCTTCAACATCTAAACCCTTTAGCATGTGCCCAAGTATTGGTTGGCATTTACTGTAACAAGAAGGGTAGTAGTTTTTATGCTGCCTAATTGCTGATTTAGGCGCAGCTCCCCACCAAAATTCAGCCATAGCAAGTGGCTTTAAGTCATGTTTATAGGCGTATTGTAATAATTTAGGCGCTGCACAATCGCCAGCACCCGAAGGAGGAGTGTGCTCAGGTAATGCTGCAAATATGGCATTTAAGTCTGTAGTTTCACCATTTGCATTTAAAAATTGGTACTGCGCAAATAACTTTTTTTGTAAGCTTTTAGAAAGCGTTTTACGGCGCTTTTTTAAATGAGCAATTTCATCAGAAATATTGATGTGTGTTTGCTGCAGTGACTCGATTATATTTTGCCAATAGGCTTTAAGTGCCAGCAGTTGCTTTTTTTCTACGATACTTTGCCCTGCAAGCTTATTTTTTAACTGCTCAAAATCACTTTCGCTAAGCTCTAATTCGCCTTCGGTACGTTGTATTTTTCGTTGCTGGCGACCGGCTTGCATTACTGCCTGTTGGGCTAATAGTGCTTGCTGGTAACTCTGTGTTGCATCATCAAGTTTGCTATTAACTTCATGCAGTTGTTCACTATTTTCTAACTGCTCAATTTGAGCATTAATATCGTTAATTATTTTACTTTGAGTCAAATAGCTATCGTCTTGCAGCTGCATGCTAGAAACAGGCGGCACAAAGCTAATATTACCTTTATCACCTTCAATTTGCCCCGAATAAGCACTTAAAAAGCCTAATTGTTGCTTAGCATTTTGCACCACTAAAACCCCAAACATTTTACCTGCATTTTCTGCTTTTAAATGCGTTAACGTTTCAAGTTGTTGCTGTAATTGTTTTGTGGCTGCTACAGCTAAAGGTTGCGGCTCGTAATAAAAAGGGAAAGTAAACTTTTCAGGAAGCGCGAGAGAATCAATATTTTGAGAAAATAATGTAAAGCACAAAGCAGAATTTGACATAGAAGTAAGAGAAAAGCATTCAGTAAAATAATTGAGCGCATAATAACATATTCATAGTTAAGCCACTAAAAATCTCGCACCCGCATATTCATAAACACTTTAAAGCGGACATTCATGTTTTATGTATCAGTATGGGGGGCAGTAAACCTAGGAGTATCGTTTGTTAGTAAAGTCTCAGTAGTAATATATCTATCATTATCAAAATACCTAAGCTTATCGATTCTCAATAATTGAGCGCATTTCGAAACGATGACTTACTTGATAGATCAGAGGCAAAAAATCAATTTACAGAATAACTTAATATTTAGGAGTTCTATATTATGAGTCAAAGTATCGCAAGTTTTATTACTAAAACCCTCGAACAAGCGGGCGTAAAGCGCATTTGGGGAGTAACTGGCGATTCACTTAACGGCATTAGTGAAAGCCTGCGAAAAATGGGAACAATTGAATGGCTAGGCACACGTCATGAAGAAGTAGCAGCATTTGCAGCTGGCGGCGAAGCGCATTTATCAGGCGAGCTTGCAGTGTGTGCGGGTTCTTGCGGGCCAGGTAATCTTCATTTAATTAACGGCTTATTTGATTGTCAGCGTAATAATGTACCGGTATTAGCTATTGCCGCACACATTCCTTCATCTGAAATTGGCAGTAGTTATTTTCAAGAAACCCATCCGCAAGAATTATTTAAAGAATGCAGTGTGTATTGTGAAATGGTTTCGAGCCCCGAGCAAATGCCGTACCTGCTAGAAACCGCAATGCGACAAGCAATATTAAACAAAGGCGTGAGTGTACTTGTGCTACCTGGCGACATTGCATTAAAAGATATGCCTAAAGCTATCAAGCCAAAATGGAACGTGCCAAAACCAGCAACGTATACCCCCGCTTTATCTGATATTGAAGCAATGGCGACTCATCTTAATAAAAGTAAAAAAGTAACCTTATTGTGTGGTGCTGGTTGTAAGGATGCCCACGACGAAATTGTTGCGCTAGCCGAAAAATTACAAGCGCCAATTGTGCATGCTATGCGTGGTAAAGAGTTTATTGAATACGATAACCCTTATGATGTTGGTATGACTGGATTTATTGGCTTTGCGTCGGGCTATCATGCAATGCAAGAAGCCGATACGTTATTAATGATTGGTACTAGTTTTCCTTATCGTGCTTTTTATCCTGAAAATACCACCATATTGCAAATTGATAATCAGGCTGCGTCACTCGGGCGACACGTGCAAATTGACTGTGGCGTGTTAGGGGATACTAAAAATTCAGTGACCACATTGCTTGATTATATTAAAGGTGAGCGGACAAGTTCGCACTTACAAAAATGTGTTAAAAACTACAAAGAGTCTCGACAAGATCTCGATGAACTAGCCAGTGGAAAAACCTCGCAAAATTTAATTCACCCGCAATACCTAACGCGTTTACTCAACGAGCAAGCGGCTGACGATGCTGTTTTTACTTGTGATGTAGGTACGCCAACAGTGTGGGCTGCGCGTTATTTATCAATGAATGGTAAGCGTCGCTTAATTGGCTCGTTTAATCATGGCTCTATGGCAAATGCGATGTCGCAGGCAATGGGGGTTCAATCTGTTGATAGAGACCGCCAAGTAATTGCAATGTGTGGTGATGGTGGCTTTTCGATGTTAATGGGCGATTTGATCTCGCTTAAGCAGCTTAATTTACCAATAAAGATTATTGTTTATAATAATCGCTCACTTAGTTTTGTGGCTATGGAAATGAAAGCCAGTGGGTTTTTATCAAGCGATACTGATTTAGAAAACCCAAGTTTTGCTAAAATTGCAGAGGCCTGTGGATTAAAAGGGATTCATGTGGACGACCCTGAAAAATTACCATCGGCAATGAACGAAATGATGAATCACTCAGGACCTGTTGTTTTAGAAGTCGATACCGCGAAACAAGAGCTTTCAATGCCACCGCAAATCAAATTAGAGCAAGCAAAAGGCTTTAGCGTTTACATGATGAAGGCGTTGATAAACGGCAAAGGAAACGAAATTGTAGAGCTTGCTAAAACTAACTGGTCACGCTAGTTAAGTTACTTCCCTGTTGAGTATTTTTGCTCAATAGGGAAGTGCCAAAGTAATAATCCCCACTGTCATTCTCGACCATTAATAAGTGATGGTTGTTTGTAAGTAATTGAACAAAAATAAAAAATCATATATGGTTTATCATTAAATTAATAAAAATACGCATAAAATGCCTCTGCTTCATAGAGGAGCGGAGCAATAATGAAATGGAAATCAGTTTTACTGTCGCTAGTTGTTTTATGGCTTATTCAAGCTCAGCAAAACAGTTTACGCACCAATGAATACGCAAATATAATTTCTGATTTAGATAAGGTTAGTGTGCTTGGCGAATGTGAAATTTCTACGGAGGTTACAAGAGAGTGGCCATTATCTTGGGCTATAAGCGGCGCTGAAATTACTGTTAAGAACAAAAATACTTTGCTGACAGCAACAACCAGTAAGTTTAATAAACCAGATCGTAAATTTCTTAGTACACACAATACTCATTATCACTTTACGTGGTCCAAAACCAAAAACAACTCTGTATTTGCATCATACATGGACGTAGAAATAGAACCCGCAGGTAAAGTTGCAGGCCTTATAATAGGCAATTGCTCTGATTACCCCGAAGGCCCAGAATTAATAGGGTATTTAGAACGTTGTAATAGTATTGTAGTGTCCACTACGTGTTTGTAAAAGTAGGTATAGAGTGTTGATTAAAATTGAAGACTTTTCTTTAGCATGGCGCTGGATTAGTGCGTCCCACGGTAATTTTTCTAAAGATACCTTAAACAAACTCAACCCATTGAGTGAAGATCAAGCAAGAGCATTAATTGCCGCCACACCCCTTAACTTTCCTGTTGGTGCAAAAAGATTCGACTCCACACAAGGGAGTGAATTAACACGCCAATGGTTAAAGGGCTTAGCGAATGACTCAAAAAAAGTAACAATTTGCTGGGATCAAGAAATAGCATTAACCCTTCCTTGGCTAATTTTTTGTAGTCACTGGGATGATTTTTGCTATTCATCAAGTGATGACATAAATCTGTATTTAACCTGAACTCTGGTTAAGAGATTTACTAAAGTATTGAATCATAGTGATATTTAAATTTATTTTCTCTAGCCAGAGATTTTTAGTGAAAACAAGGCGAATTTACGCGTCAATAGCTGGCCTATTGCAAGTAAATTCAACGCAGTTAGCGCTGAAAATAGCTGCTTGAGATAGATTTATTATCCAGAGTTCAGGTTATTTAGAAAGCGGTGAACTGTTTTTACGTTGGAATCACTATGAGGTTTTTGAGTTTGACTCAAGTGCAATGTAATGAGCTAAAACACTTAGCATTGGTATAAATTGCTACTTGGCAGTTGTTTTTAGCTTAACGATTTACTCGCTTTACTCAATCAAAGTAAAGCGAGTGCTCAGTATAATTTACAAACTCTTTTTAGGCGGTAGGGCTACGTTTGCAAATATTAGTCCTGCAACAAGCGACATAAATATTAAAAACGTTTGTTGGCCTATGTGCTCTGCATATACAAAGTCTTGGCCTTCAATAAGTGAGTTTAAGCCAATATACGTTTTGCTTCCTGGTACTAATACAATCAAGCCTTGCATGGCAACAATAGAGGCCGGCGCATTAGCAACGCGGTTAAACAAGTTACTAAATATACCCACCGATAAAGCACCTACAAACGTACCTAACGTGTAATCAAGGTACATAGCCGAGCCAATACTGGTGCCGTACGCTATAAAGCCTGATGCAATAGACCAAACTGCGTGTTTAAGTTTGGTTCTAAAAATAACGATTAGGCTGCTACAAAGTAAAAATATAGCCAGCCATGCGGTCCACTTTGGTAATGGCTCAGGCTGTACAAAGTCAGCTTGCCCAAAGAGTGCAAAGCCAATACCTATGCCAATAAAACCGCCAAAATACAGTTTAAATAGCAGCATAAACGAGTCCATGACTCGCGCAGTACCTGACACTAAATGCCGTGCTGCCAGCTCTGCTAAACCAAGCGCAAGTGCTAAACCAGGTATAAACACAATAATGGCCGAAAGTACCACCAAGCGTATATTTATCTCAGGTGTTATATACACACTTACTGCACACGCAAGTATTGCTGATATTATTGCTACTAGTGGCTCAAGCATATGAGCTACGCGTTTTGAGCGCCCAGACCAAAGTACAAATAAATAAACAACGAGAGTAAGCATTGATGACCAAATTACATCAATCCAGCTTGTACCCATTAACATGGCAAACGCACCACCAGAGGTTGCAAATGCAACACCCGTTGTTAGTTTGTTATACGGGTTTGGCATTACAAAAATAGCGTCTAGTTGCGCATCAACTTCTTGTAAACTTAGCTTGTCGTCAAGCATTTGGTTTACAAGGTCGTCGGTGTCGGCAAGTGAGCCTAAATCGTGATCGCCAGGGTCTACACGTGCAACATGGGTGTACTCGTCTTCGTGGCCATCGGTCCAAATAACAAACGTTACAGAGGTTGGCGACATAACAAACGACGATTTAAGTCCTAAGTATGTAGCCACTTCCATGAGGTGGGCTTCTAGGCGGTAAGCAGGCGTACCATACTTGTGAAGCATTTTGCCTAATTTAACGATAAATTTGCGTTTTTCTGTAAAGGTTGCAGTTTTCAAATCTTTTTGGACCAAATATTGCGATAACTAAGCTAAAAATATAGACAATACAGCTAAAAATGCCCACGTTTGATGGGCGCGATTTTAAACACTAATTGGTGTGTGTCTAGTCATTTTTAATCTAATTTTTTATTTTTTTCAGCTATCCATTGCGACATGTATTGAGTGCTGCGCATTGTATGATGTTTGAGCATTTGGCCTGTAAAGTTTTTTTCGCGATGGGCGTTTAAATCGTTACTTATTGAATCGACTTTTTTAATTAACTCAGCGCTTAATTGCGCTTTATCGTACAGCGTATTAAGTAGTGTGTTGCCATTATGCTGCGCTTGCTCAAAGTCATTTTGATTGGTGTACATTTCAATGGCAACACTGGCAAAGTCATCGGCAGTGTTGGCTATTTTACCAGACCATGGTAAATCGTTATGCATGCCCTCAGCCCCAACATTGGTGGTAACGCTGGGGGTTTGCATAATCATGGCTTCAAGCAATTTACCTTTAATGCCAGCACCAAAACGCAGTGGTGCTAAACATACACGTGCGCTTTGCATTACATCAAACGCATTATCGGCCCAGCCTTTTATTAAAAACCCTGTTTTAGGGTTATTTAGTGCCGTGGCTTTTGGTGGTGGGTAAGAGCCATAAATATGTAGTTCTGCTTTTGGGAGTTGCTTGCGAATAAGTGGCCATATTTTTTGTAAGTAAAGTACAGCATCCCAATTTGGTGCATGCCTAAAGTTACCTATAGTCATAAAATGCTGGCGCTGTTCAAACGTTTTTGTGCTTGCAGGTAATGTACTTAAATCAACCATAAAGGGTAGATGGTGCAATAAGCTTGGCTCTATTTTAAATACGCTATTTAGTAGGCTCATTTCATAACTTGAAATAATTAAGCTTAGGTCGCAGCGTAAAATAGCGGCAATTTCGCGTTTTGCTATGTCTGAGTGTAAATCGCTGGTTGTAAAATCACGCTCACCTTTAAATGCTTCGTGGCGAGCGTTACGCAGACATTGTAAATCTTCGGTATCTAAAATTTTAATTGCGTGTGGGCAATGTTTATCGATGCGCCAGCCAAATTGTTCTTCCATCATAAAACGGTCAAACATTACTATATCTGGATTATAGGCTTTAACGTATTCGTCAAAGCTGTCGCAGTTTAGTGCAATGCTTTGACTGGTTATGCCGAAGTCGTCAAGATTTACCATGTGGTCGGTGCGCTGCGCGGGCGTTGCAAATTCAACGTCCCAGTTTTGCGCTCTAAATGTATTTAATAACGACATCATGTGCGTTCCCGCAGCAGACGAATTTGGCTCTGGCCATACGTAGCCAATTACCAGCACTTTTTTCATTGGCTAGAATCTCTAATTTGTAAGTTTACATTTACCAGTGTTTTTACTGGCGGGGCTGTATTTTGTAGTAGCTCTTGCAGTATTAAAAGGCACCGCTTGGCTATATCAGTTGTACTTATAGCCACAGTGGTTAAGTGATCATTTATAACCGCGCTATTAGGAATATGGTGGCAGCTCACTACTTTAATACAGTGATGAGTTAATGAGTTAATAGCAGCAATAACACCTTGAGCAATAATATCGTTTGCACATACCACTGCGTTTAATGTTGGGTTGTGTTTATATGCTTCCATAAATGCATTTTTAGCGCTAAGGGCTGTGTTTACTGCGCAGTGAATGGGTGCTAATGGTGTAATGCTGTGTTGCGCACAAGCGGTATTAAAGCCACTTTGTAGTGCTTGTGAATCATTTAAAGTAAGTTCACTGCCTATAAATGCAATGTTTGTCACGCCTTGTGAAAGCAAATGCATACTGGCTACGTGGCTGGCTTTTTTATAGTCGGGTAATACACAAGGAGCTGCGCTAAAGGGCACTTCGCTCATTGCAGTAATTACTTTGTGTTGCGCGCTGAGCGTATCAAGCCATTTGGGGCAAGTATTTGCAACGGGGCAAATAATAAATGCAGCAGCGTTGTATTCTTTTAAGTTTTTAACTGCGTTTGCTTGTAGCTCAAGGCTATTATTACTGCTTACAATCATGGCTTGTAGGCCGTTGTCGTTTAACAAAAGTTGTAGGCTGGTAGCAAGGTGTGCCATAGCTGGGTTAGTTAAATCGTTTATTACTATGGCCACTAAATTTGAGCGCTTTGAGCGCATAGCAGCAGCATCACGATTATAAACGTACCCTAGCTCATCTATCGCTTTTAGTATTTTTTGTTTACTTTTATTGCCCACTTTATCGCTTTGGGTAAGTACCAACGATACGGTTGATTTTGATACACCAGCACGCTCTGCAACATCAAAAATGGTGACTGATTTGGCTTTGTTATGCATTGTATTTTAAGTACCGCAGTGGTGAATAAATAGCGCTGTAGTTTAGCTTAATCAGCACTATTAAGTCATCTTTTAGAGGTGTTTAACTTACCTTAATACTTTATGAACAAAGCAAAACGTGTTTATATACGCTTATAAGAGTAAAAAATAACAAAAGGATAAAAACATGAGCGCTTTTAGGCTGTTAGTTGCCTTTATTTGTTGTACGGCATTAGTACCAACAAGTTACGCCGAGCAGGGCTATCAAACCCCATCACCTGAACTTGCAGCTTTGGTTGATGCTAAGTTAGCACCCACTAGTTACTTATCGAGCGATGGCCAGTGGTTAGCGCTTTTTGAACGCAAACGTGTAGTAACCCTTGATGAACTTGCAAAAGAAGAGCTTAAGCTTGCTGGTATTAAGCTAAATCCCGCTAATTTTTCGCGCTCTCGTGTGAGTGCCAAATTTAGCGCTGTGGAGCTAAAGCATGTTCAAAGCGGGTCGGTTATTAGTATTAACAACTTACCTAATGGCATTATTCGCTCTCCTAAATGGTCATCTAATAGTCAATATTTAGCCTTTATTGTTGAGCAACCAACCCAAGCCAACTTATGGCTTTACAGCGTTGAAACTAAACAAGCAAAAGAGCTTTCAAGCGCTGCATTAAATTCGGTACTAACTGCCTCACCATATAAATGGCTGCCAGATAGCAGCGCCATTGTTGCAAATCTTGCTGTTAATTTTGGTAAACCAAGGCTTGAAAATAACAGCCAAAATGTAGTGCCTGTTATTCAACAAAGTACTGGCGAAAAAGCACCAGCACGTACTTACCAAAATTTATTAACCAGCCCGTTTGATGAATCACAGTTTAAGTTTTACGGCCAAGGGCAATTGGCTTACATAACGCTTGATGGAAATGCTGCGCCTATAGGGCGTTCTACATTACTTAAGTCATTTTCAGTTTCACCTGATTCAACAAATTTACTGGTAGCGAATATTAACGCGCCGTTCTCGTATCAAGTACCTTACAGCCGCTTTGCAAGCACGTGGCAAATATTAGGGATGCGCGGCTATGCATTAGCAGAGCTGGCAAAACAGCCACTTGCCGATAACATTCCACAAGGTTACGACAGTGTACGCACTGGCCGCCGAGACTTTGAATGGCGAGCCGATCAAGGTGCTGAAGTTATTTGGGCCGAGGCACAAGATGGAGGCGACATGAAAACTGACGTTGAGCATCATGATTATGTTTACAGCTTACGTGCACCATTTAAACGCGAGCCTAAATTATTTGCCAAAGTAGAACGCCGTTATGCGGGAATGGAGTGGGGCAACGAAAACGTAGCAATGCTTAGTGATTGGCGCTTTAGCGATCGCCAAGTACGTACTTATATAGTACAACCACGAAATGCCGACAGAAATCGCGTTTTATTTTCAGAGCGTAGTTACAACGATGCGTACAAAGACCCTGGTAATGCAATTTACGAGCGCAATGATTTAGGCGCAAACGTAATTAAAATTGTAGGCGGGCGTTATATTTACCTTCGCGGTAATGGAGCTTCAGAGCAAGGTAATATCCCGTTTTTAGACCAATACGATGTTAAAACAAATAGCAGCAAGCGTTTATGGGAATCAAAAGCGCCATACTACGAGCGTGTACGCGCACTGCTTGACGACGAAGGTGAGCGATTTATTACTATTCGTGAATCTAAAACTGAGCAACCTAACTTTTTTATACGCGATTTAGGCAACGACACGCTAACGCAGTTAACGACATTTGAGCACCCGTATCCTGCCTTTAAAGGGGTAACTAAAGAGCAATTACGTTATAAACGCGACGACGGTGTTGAGCTTTCGGGCACGCTTTATTTACCACCAGGGTACGATAAAACACAAGGCCCGTTACCTGTGCTTATGTGGGCTTACCCACTTGAATACAAAAATAAAGCCGTAGCATCACAAGTACGCGAATCGCCTTATGCATTTACCTACATTGGCTATTGGGGTCCTATGCCTTATCTTGCTAAAGGTATTGCCGTGTTTGACGATCCTAAAATGCCAATAGTGGGTATTGATGGCAGCGAGCCAAACGATAACTTTAGAAAGCAGCTAGTATCAAGCGCGCAAGCAGCTGTTGATGTATTAGTTAAAAAAGGTATTGCCGATAAAGACAAAATTGCCATAGCAGGGCACTCGTATGGTGCATTTATGGTTGCTAACTTATTGGCTCATAGCGATTTATTTAAAACAGGTATTGCCCGCAGTGGCGCGTATAACCGCACATTAACACCGTTTGGTTTTCAAGGAGAAGAGCGTGATTTTTGGCAAGCACAAAGTGTGTACGCTAATATGTCGCCGTTTTTCCATACTGAGAAAATTAACGAACCAATGCTAATGATCCACGGTCAAGAAGATCCTAATTCTGGCACTTTCCCAATGCAAAGTGAGCGCATGTACGCAGCCCTAAAAGGTTTAGGTAAAGATGCCCGCTTAGTAATGCTCCCTTATGAAGCACATGGTTACCGAGCGCGTAAAAGCTTATTGCATGTATTGTGGGAACAAGAACAGTGGTTAGATAAGTATTTGTTAAATGATACAGCAGAGCCAGTAGAGATTATTACTGAACCCGTGGTAAGTACTGGGCAATAGTAATAAACATGAGTAAGCAACAGCGCGGCTACTTATAGCCGCGTTTTTGCTTTTAATATGAGAGTAAATTAATGATTGATGTAGCAGCACTTGCGGTTTTTATTCCTACGTTCTTTTTTGTGTCTATCACCCCTGGTATGTGTATGACCCTTGCCATGACACTCGGTATGAGCATTGGCGTGCGCCGCACATTATGGATGATGATAGGTGAGCTGCTAGGTGTCGCAAGTGTTGCCATTGCTGCGGTATTAGGCGTTGCAAGCGTAATGCTAAATTACCCAGATGCGTTCGCCATTTTAAAGTGGGTAGGCGGTGCGTACTTAATTTACATTGGCTTTAACATGTGGAGAGCCAAAGGAAAAATGTCGGTCGATACCTCAAAACCAAGTGACGTAAGTAGGAAGTCGTTATTTACGCAAGGTTTTGTAACCGCAATCGCAAATCCTAAAGGGTGGGCGTTTATGATTTCACTACTGCCGCCCTTTATAAGTGTTGAGCATGCTGTAGCCCCTCAGCTTTTAGTATTGCTTGGTGTAATAATGACTACCGAATTTTTAAGTATGTTAGCTTACGCAACAGGCGGTAAAAGCTTACGTTTATTTTTAAGCCGTGGTGATAATATTAAGTGGATGAACCGAATAGCCGGTAGCTTAATGGTTGTTGTAGGCGCGTGGTTAGCATTGGGCTAATTCTCAAAGCTAATAATAAGCTTGTTTGAATGATATTTGTACAGGTTAAGGTATTTTTTTAACCTCAAATTAAGTAAATAGAGCTATTATACAAAAATGAGCCAAAAGTATTAACCTAAGCTGAACGCCTTGCTGTGGTTACATTTGTTTATTTTTTTGTTGTAAGTTATAAAAACTTCTTAATTTTCTGTGTTGCATTTTTTTACAAATTAGGTGATTCTAATTACATATTCAAGGAAGAATGAATTAAGTCAATAGCTTAGCTTTGTGCTTTCTTGCCTTTTTAATGTATAGGGAATTACCTCATGAAAAAAGCTATTCTATCCGCACTTATTTTTGTACCTCTTTTTGCTGGTTGTGTTTCAACAACCGATACTAGTACTTCTGCTAATTTAGACCGCAATACTGCAGTTGCAGAGTTAACTACTCGAATGGATACACTCGGTTATTTTCACCCGGTGGCTGTACAGGTAGGTATTGACGAATTTTTAAATATGTCAGCTATTATCCTTGAGCGTCAGCGCAAAGTTATGGGTGAATACCGCACACAAACTGATAACTACCGTGATGTACAAGCCTTTTTATATGCCCATCAAAAGTCGACACCAGAGCAACTTCAAGCTGCAATCGAAGAGTTTGACGCAGGAGCAAAAAATAAAGATGAAGAAATTGGTCATAAAATCGCAGCTTATAACTTAGCGAACGAAGGTATTTATCAGCAAAATGTTGAACTTGCGACTGATTTAACGGTAGAGATCGCCAAGTCTACTTATATTTTAAGCCAACACAGCACTGTCATAGCGAAAGTAACAGCTTTAAAAATGGGTGGAAATCTTGTGGGTTCATGGCTTTCAAGCGATGAAGAGAATGCAGAGCAAGAAGAAGATCCTAAAGATATAGGCACAGCGCTTATTAAAGCAAAAGATCAACTTGCGTTAGCACTCGAAGCAAACGAAATTATAGAACTTGAGCAAGCAACAATTACAGCTATAAATGAGCTACAACTTGAGCAAGAAGCGAAAGGCTAATGAAAACAAGCATTTTTGCTTTTTTAATAGCATTTGCTTTTAGTTGTTCTGCTCAAAATTGGCCTGATTGGGTAACCCAACCGCAAAAAAGTGATGAATATATTACTGCGATTGGTATAGGTGAAAGTCGCTTAGCTGCAAGGCAAGCGGCTTTAGCCGATATTATCACTCAATTAAGTGTTGATGTAAGTACGCAGCAACTACAAAAGCTAACAAAGCAAGATAACCAATCAAGCAACTATTTTGAACAAGCAACTACTTTAACTAGCTTACCGTTTACGTTGACTGGGCTAGAAGAGCTTAATGCGCTTGAGGAAAATAATTTATTTGCTTTAAAAATGGGTGTTAAAAAATCGGTTTTAGTGAAAAATCTTAAATCTGATTTATCAAAGTTATCTCGCATTTCTGCGCCAGAAAATAACAACGAACAACGCTTTATTTGGGCGCTTAAAAATAGTGGCGAACTTAATGTTGCGACAAAAAAATTAGCAGTATTAGAGCACCTTTCCGGGCCTAAGCTATTTATTCAATCGACTTTAAATAATTTATTAACTGAACAAGCAAAAGCATTAAATGCTGTTTCTTGCGATGTGATAGGCGCTAATAATATTAGCACGATTAAATCTGCACTCAATAATGCACTCCCTCATAGCGGCGATACACGCTTATGGGTGCGCCCTCAAATACGCTGGCAGTACGCTAAATCTAATAATAAATACTCTGCTAAAGCTATTTTAACTCTAGCGCTTACGCGCAGTTCAACCCCTTTTAAAGTGTTATTGCAACAGGATCTTGTTGCGCAAGAAAGTGCTGCAACACAAGAAAATGCAAAGCAAAAAGCGATCAATAATTTAGTACAACAACTTAAAGCGCCTGCTAGCCAGTGGCTGTTTGATATTTAGGAATGGTAATGAAATTAATAAAAAACTTAACTCTATCAGCATTTACACTCGCCTTATTAGCAGGGTGTAACTCTTCACCTAAACAAGGAAGTGCTACACAATCAGGGTTGGTTAGTAACAACGCCTCAAATACCGTAATAGCCAAAAGTGCTTATATATTTAATGACGCGGATATAGCTATGCCTGCATATTTTGATACCCAAGGTTTAGAGCGCTGCACGTTTGATGCAAATACCGAAACTGATAGCTGTCCGCTTAAAAAACCAATTGTACGTATGTACTTTGACTTAGCGGGTGTAAATGGCACTGGTATAGGTGTTGATGCTATGCGTGAGTTTGATAATCAAAACTTATTACTAATGCTCGAAAATCAATTTGCAGGTATTAATCGCTTTAGAATAGTAACGCGTGATGATGATGCTATTTCAAAGGAACAGCAATTAATTTTACAACAACAAGGAGTGGTTGCCGCTGCCAAGCGTGCAGAAGTTAAAGCGTTAATCCCCGATTTTGTTGTAAAAATAGATTCACTAAGAACGTTAAAAACCGAAGGTTCAATCACAGATTGGGCAGACTATACATTAGAGCTGACAACTGGTGTTATAAATCCGCAAACACGTGAAAAGCTGTCGCATCCTAATTTAGGTAAAATTCGTGTTAAATCTGAAGATGTACGCGATCGCTCGGAGCTAAAATTTACGACTGTAAGCGGGCGTTACGTAGCTGGGTTTCACTTTGACCAAAGTGCTCATGTAAATGCTGTACTTAGTGATATGGGATCGCGTGGTATTGATATTTTACTTACTCGTATGTTGAGTGAAATGCCTGCAACAGCACAAGTATTAGGTATTAAGGGTAGTAAAATTAGTTTAGACAGAGGCCAAAATGCGGGCGTATTACCTAACGAAACAATGATAATCTTTAGCTATGAAGCTGGATTTGTTGAGCCAATTGGCGTTGCGAATGTAAATCCTTCGCGCAGTAGTGCAAATGGTGAAATTATTCGTTGGAAAGACTCCGATGCAGCCGATGATGTTAAAAACAAAGCTGAAAATGGTATTTATCGTCCATCAAATGGTGCAAAAATATTTGCTGTTTCGGTAGGTACTCCTGCTGACTTTTTGGAGAATCGAACATGATCAAAAAGTTTGGCTTATTAGCATTATGTTCTTTGAGTGCGCAAGCTCAAGTGGATGTATTGTCTGATGGTACGCTACAAATACAGGCATGTGCATATGGACGAGGTAGTACGGCTATTTCGGGTGCAAAAGCCCAGGCTAGTGCTGAGCTTATTAGTTTTATTAAAGGTAATAAAAGCCTAACAACCCAAAGTGCGCAGCAACATTTAACAACAAGTTTAGATGATGATGCCGCCAGCTTATATGAGCAACAACGCGCCACGATGATGGAAGGTTTGAGTGCTGGGGCCGTTCCTTTAAATTACTCAACGCCTACGCTTAGCGGTAACGACACTTGCATGACTGTCAGTATTAATCCGCAAGAGTTAGGAGAGCCGCAAGAACAAAACTGGCAGCAAACCACTCAAAATATTAGTGTGACAGTAATAGGCCAAGGCTGGAAAAAGGAAGGTAAAACAGCACTGACGATTGCAGAGCAAGATGCTCTGCAACGTGCTGTATCGCAAGTTGTAGGTGTGTGGCTTACTCAGCAGCATACGCAATCGTCAAGCACGAGTATGAATATTGTTGACGGTAACGAATCAACAAATATGCAAGAGCTAATAGGGCAACAACTTTCGAGTCATAGTGAAGGGCTTGTTAAAGAGTGGCAAACGTTGCAAACCAAAGAGCTGCAAAATGGTGGTGTGGAAGTGACCATTATGGCTGTTGTAGAAAAAGCACCTCTCATTCAAAAAGCATCAAAATTATTGAGTATGATTGGTTCGCCTAGAGTACAAGTTATTGCGCCTGAGCCATTAAAAACAGAGCTAAAAATTTGGTTAAACGAGCAAGGCGTTGAAGTTGGTAATGCGGCTAGTTTAGTTATTTATGCAAAATCAGAAGTGATTAAGCGAGATAACAATAGGCAGCTTTATTTAAGTGCTGACGTTAGAGATTTAGCTGGAAATATTTATGGTCGATGGAAAAACGATCCTTCATTTATGTCGTTGCCTAATGACCCTTACGTAGAAAAAGATTTAATGGCAGTACATTTGGCGAGTGAGTCACAATCAAAAGCGCTTCATAACACCCTAAATAATGCATTTACTCAAGTAGTTGCCAGAGGGGGATTAGTTCGTGAGGTCATGTTGCCAAGCAATAAGCTAACCCAACCAGAAAAATTGCATGATGTTTTAAGTACGTTAGGTGGAGTGAGCGATGTATCTATACATAAACAGCAAAAATACACCATAGCAAGCCTTAGATTTAAAGGTAGTACCGGTGAACTTGCTCATGCGCTCGATCAGGCATTAATGACAATAACAGCAAAAAACCTTTCAAAAATTACAGTCGAAGACGATTTTACACTCAGGTACAAATAAGGATAGACGATGAAATTAAAAATATTAACATTAGCAATGGTTTTAGCTATGCCTGCAATCGCAGCTGAAGAATTTAGCTTAACAGATATGATCCCGGCTCGCCCTGGCGCGCAAGTAGCGGGTGCTGAACAAGCACAGATTTCTGGCGATGTAGTGGTTGCAAAAGATACAAACGTTGCAGTTGCTGTTGCTCATCAGGCACTGATGGATGACAACGAAGACGGTATTAAAATGATTCAGGTTGGCAGCGGCACCGGTATTTTATCTATTGGTAGTGCCAGTTATAACACCTACGAAAATATGAATGCGACGTTGCTGTCTAAACGCGGTGCTTATAACCAAGCTTATTTAATTGCGAAAAAACAATTAATTGAAAATATGAAAGGTGTTGAACATCAATGTAGCAATGTAGTGTCTGCAAGAATGGATGTTATTGATACGGGCGTTGAAGGTACGGCAAACGAACAAACTAATATGATGGAAGCGTGTACAGAGTCTGTATCGGGTTCGTTAGCGGGTTTTGTTACTTATGACGTGTACGACAATATTGGTGAGAAAGGTGTACGCGTAAGTTTAATATCGACTCCTAAAACACGTTCACAAATTAAAGGTAATCGTGGTGCTGTAGCAGTAACTACTGAGCCAAATGTAATTTTTCAACAAGTAATAAGTGATGTTAAAAGTGGTGTTTTACCACCTGTTGGCGCCAAAGTACTTACTAATGCTGATACTGGCGAGGTCATTGTTTTAGGTTATGGGTCTGCAATTGCTCGTCAAAATAGAAATAGCAATGTTGCTCGCAAGCTTAAAGGCGTTGCTAAATCACAATCGCAAACACGCGCGCGTTCTGCGTTGCTTGCCACTATCCAAGGTGAAAAAGTGTATTGGCAAGGTAGCTTTGACGAAAAGCAAATGGAAGGTACAAAGCAATTTGAGTATGAAGATCCTAATCTGAACGATCCGCAACAAGTAGAAATTTTAGAAGAAGACCGTAGTACATTTTTGAATCAATTAAAAACATCTGATGAGTACTCAACCGTTGCAAAAGGTAAATTACCACCGGGTGTAAGTGTTAAAAGCTTTGCAAGTGATGATGGATTTTGGCAGTACAGCGTAGCTGTTTATGCACCAAGCTTAGAGGCAACGGCACGCAAAGCAGCTAAAGAGATGGAAGGTAATAATGGTCAAACTGTTAACGGTGTAAGTCACCACGGCCACAAAATAAAAGCACACGGTGGGTTAAATGAAAAAGCGGCTAACCCTCAAGGTGCATCAGGTAAAGTAGCGAGCGAAAAGGAACTTTAATGCTAGCACCTATTTTAGCGCTTTCGTTGGTGGCTTCGGCCACTTTCGACTCAGAGCAAACAATTGAACAACAAACTGCTTTTTTTAAAAGTCAGGCTAATGGTCAATACGCCCGAGTAATGGCGTTAAAATCGAGTGCAAAAAATGCGCTTGAGCAGGCATGTCGAAATGCATTGACCCTGCCACAGCGCAGTATTATTAAAAATATTTTAGCTAAAAAGCTCAATATGACTTTGCCAGAGTCGGTAAGCTTTATTGAAGCTGAAATTACGGATTATAAGCAAGAAAAACAGCAAGAATGGTTAACTTGTACTGGTGTTGTAACACCTGCTGCGCAAGATATTAACGAAGCTGGACTTGCCGTTAGAGCTGCTTGGCAAGTAGGTAGCCAAAAAGATAAAGCAAACTTACGCCCTTTATTGCAAGTTGCATTGAATCACCCTACAACGATGTCTGATGCAGTAGCATTAGCAGCTGTTCTGTCGCCAGAGGAGCAACGTTTAAGCTATCTCGATAAATATTTAAAAGCGAGTGAGTTAAAACTCGATGAAGCTAAAGCCTCAGTTGCACAAACGTGGTTTGTTAATGAGCGTTATAAACAAGTTATCTCGCTAACTCAGCAATGTGAAAGCATAGATTGTAAGCGTTTAAACTTAGCCGCTCAAACTGAGTTTGATAATTTGTCTGCTGATGATTTAAGTAGTTATTTTTAATTTTATAGGGATATAAAAAATGGACTCAAAATTTAAAATACTACTAAAAATTAGTGCTTTAGCTTGTTTAACACTGAGCTTAAATAGCTTAGCCCAAACAAGTGACGAAGCCGAATTTGAGGCCTTTTTAAAAAATCGCCAAAGTGAGTTTAGTCAGTATGAACAACAGCAAAAGCAAGAATTTGAAGCGTTTGTAAGTGCCTGGCATGATGCGCAAAGTGCATATTTAAAACAAGTAACCCAAAAGTGGCAAGATCCAAGCCTGCCAAGCTCAAAAGTGTGGGTAAAATACAGTGATGATTTAAATAAACGCACTAGTGTAAATTTTGAAAGTGGTGAAGTCGTAGTTGAGTTATTAAATAGCCAAAACGACGAGCAAGCCGCTGAATATGCAAAACAGCAATTAAACGAGCTTTCACAAGTAACAGTAGATAAAACACTTGCAAATGATCCGGTTTATATTGCGGCTAATAATACCATTAATAGCAAAAGTTTTGCCTCAACGGGCAAGCCTTTAAATAGAAAAATAGAGCAAAGTAAGTCACCAACAACGACTCAACCTAAAAAAATAGCCGAGCAAACGGTGCTCTCTACTGAGATTGTAAAAGAGGTGCTCACTGGAAAGGCACCTATTATAACTAAACAAAAAGACAGAGTAACAATTAGCTATAAATTGCCTGGTAATACACTTTCGAACCAAGCAAAGCGTTACCTACCAGAAGTTCAACAGCAAGCCAAGCGTTATAAATTAGATCCTGCATTATTATTGGCAATTATACACACTGAATCAAGCTTTAACCCGCTTGCCCGTTCGCCAATTCCTGCTTTTGGTTTAATGCAAATAGTGCCTACTTCAGCGGGTAAAGATGTGAGCAACTTTTTGCAAGGTAAACCGCTATTACTTAGTCCTGAGTACTTATTTCAGGCTGATAATAACGTAGAGGCAGGCAGTACTTATGTGCATATTTTAAGTAATCGTTACTTTAAAAATGTACGTAATGAGCAATCAAGAATTTATATGAGTATTGCAGCTTATAATACTGGCCCAGGTAACGTAGCCAAAACGTTAAGTGGCTCTAAATCACTTAATCAGGCTAGTATTGCTGCTAATTCAATGTCTGCAGACAAAGTTTATACCTTAATGGTAAACAATTTACCTGCGCAAGAAACCCGTAATTATTTACAAAAAGTGGTTAAACGCACCGCTTATTATCAAGATCAATTGAAAGGAATTTAAAATGAAAAAATTATTACCAGTTATAGCCGTTTTAGCTTTAGGTGCGTGTTCAAGCACTGAAAATACACAATCTGAGCCGTTAGCAAAAAATGATTCAGTGCCAAGCTGGGTATTATTGCCAGTGTCTGATAAAGGTTTAGCGTCGTCGTCATGCGTACCTTGGTCGGGCAGTATGTCTACCGACAGAGCACAAGCAATTGCAGCCGCTCGCGCCGATTTATCACAGCAAATACAAGTTAAAGCAAGCGTTATGGACAAGCTATACCAACGCAAAGCGCAAAGTAATGATGAGCTAAATGTTGGTGGAACGTTTGAGCAAGTAAGCAAGCAAGTTGCACAACAAAGCCTTGTGGGCGCTATTCCACAAGAAGTTGCCTTTGCTAAATTAGACGGTGTAAAGCAGCTTTGTACATTTGTTGTAATGAGCAATACACAGGAAACGTTTAATAACCTAGTCGCTCAATCTGGTAAGCGTTTAGACCCAAGTTCACGAGAAGCGCTTTATGAAGAGTTTAAAGCTCAAAAAGCGATGAAAGATCTTGAAAAAGAGTTAGATAATTTAAATAAGTAAAAACAAGTTAACGTTTTTTATATGTATTGCTGGCTTCGTTTTTACTAAGGTAAGCTGGCTTTTTTAGTTATAAAAGGATTACCCTTATGAAAGATATATTTTTCTTTGAATCGATGCTTACACCAAAAATCATTACCGTTGTGTACTGGTTAATGCTTATTAGTATATTAATTTCTGGTATTGTTACCATGTTTGCTCAGTACGGCGGTGGCTTTTTAACTGGTCTGGGTATCATTATTGGTGGTGCGATCGGTGCACGTATATGGTGTGAGCTATTAATTGTGTTATTTAAAATTCATGAGAACCTTCAAAAAATAGCTAATAAATCAGAGTGATTGGTTAAGGTTAATTATTATAATAATGGTAGTGGGGATACCAATCTTGCGGACCTCACTATTTTTCTTCACTTATCACCATCTTTTATTAGTTGATGTTTTTATTACCTCAGCAAGTTAAACCCTTAAAATAAATCTGTTTTATAGCTATAGAGCATCGCTTCAACGCAAGTGCGCGTTAGCTGCACCTAAGGCACACTCAGGTGAGTACCTAAGCAGCATTGAGCTCTTCAATAATGGAGCCGTTAGTGGCTTTTATAACAGCAGCTAATAATATTGCTTTTTTTAATACAAAATTATTTTTAATCGGCTAGAGTGAAGGTTTAATAGCCTCATTACTAGTGGGTTTAACCACAATGAGCATTATGGTAGTAACAGTAAAACCTAAAATAGAACGCTTTTTAAAGAGCTAACACTTAGAGCGCTAACGTATTAAAGCAAATAATTTAATACGTTTATAGTGGGCAGATGCATGAAGTAATTAGTTACTTAATTGAGTTTTCTACCGGGCATCCTCGTTTACGGCATATACCTTCGTTACATAATTTGCATATTTTACGTGCCTCGAACTGCTCGCTTGTTAGGCTGCCAAGTGCTACTTCTATCAAACTTAAAAAGCTTTGTTTTTGTTCATCATTAAAGTTGTTTAGTATTTTAGAGGTGGCTGTTTCTCTGCTGCCTAGTACTAGTTCAACCCTTTTACTTCCTTTATCCGTTACGCATAAAACGACAGAGCGGGCATCTTTTACTGACTTTCGTCTTTCTACAAGTTCTTCGTTTTCAAGTGTATTTATTAATCTAACTGCACCAGAATGCGTTAAGCCTAAAACCTTGCTTAGTGCATCAATGGTTTCATTAGGATGATTGTAAATAGTGACCAGTGCTGCTTCGTGGCTTAAGCTTCGCCCGCCTAATTCGGCAATCTGTTTTTCAATGTCATTAGAAACAGAAGTAGCAAACGTGCCGATTAAATTTGATATATATTTTTCATTTTTCATAAATTTAATTATATGTGATTCGATCATATAAATATAGTGACAAATTAAGCGCCCTCATTTATTGTGTGACTCAGTCATGTATGTTGGCTCGAAATTAGTTAATCTACTTCGAATATTACACAAATTACATGAGCGAGGACTTACCGCCAGCTCATCAGTTAAATAAAGCGATATAATTAAATGAAGAATGATTCAGAAACATTACGTTATGCAAAAAAGTTTAAAACTGTATTAGATAAAAAAATGGCCTACATAGATGAAGGCGAAGGTGAGCCTATTGTGTTTTTACATGGTAACCCTACATCTAGCTTTCTTTGGCGAAACGTTATGCCCTATTTGCAAGGAAAAGGGCGTTTAATTGCTATCGATATGATTGGATTAGGAGATTCGCAAAAGTTAGATAACACCCATGAGGGCAGCTACTCACTTGCTGAAAACAGCAAATACACATTTGCACTTTTAGAAGCGTTGGGTGTAAATAATAACGTTACCTTGGTGCTGCACGATTGGGGTTCAGGCGTTGGTTTTAACTGGGCTAATACACATCGTGATGCAGTAAAAGCAATTGCGTTTATGGAAGCAATTGTTACTGACTTTCCAACATGGGACGATTTTCCTAAAGATTTGCACGGACCTATTGGCACTATGCGCTCAGCTGAGGGTGAAAAAATGGTGCTTGATGACAACTTTTTTATTGAAACAATATTACCAGCGACCATTGCACGCAAATTAACGCAAGCAGAGCATGATGAGTATCGCAGACCCTTTATAAATGCAGGAGAAGATCGCCGTGCAATTTTAGCAGGGCCTCGCCAACTGCCCATTGCTGGAGAGCCTGCCGATACCGTGGCTTTAGTTAAAAGCTATGCGAGCTATTTAGCTAACTCTCACGATATTCCAAAGCTATTTATTAATGCAGAGCCAGGTGCTTTTTTAGTTGGTTACGCAAGAGACTTTGTGCGTACATGGCCAAATTTAACTGAGGTAACCGTAAGCGGTATTCATTATATTCAAGAAGATTCGCCGAATGAAATAGGGGAAGCTATAGCAGATTGGTTACCCGTAAAAATGCTTAACACATAAACGAGCGTCTAAAAGTAAGGTGTTATTAGGCATGCTTATCTTTTGAGGTTGAACTTGCAGTGGCATGTTGGTTTTTTTAGGCAAGACAGAGCCTATGTAGTGTGGTTATTCCCCATAAATAAGTACTGCCATTGAATCCGCCCTAGGGGCAATTTACTCTGTGCTGCCGACTGGATTACACAATTCACGCCACGGTTAAATTGTCTCTAAATAGAACGAATCTTAACCATTAAGGGCTTGCATACCTTAGTAACCTGAGCAAAAAAACAAAGCACCCTATAAATTAGATGAATATGATAACCTCTGATCAAATGCTTACTTTCAAGTAAAGGAGATAACAAACAGTAATGCAAACATAAAAGCGATCTCCTGAGTTTAATTTTGGTGTTAAATTAGCAATAGACTTAAGCTAAGTTCCAACTGTTTTAAAAGGAATAACAAATGGAAAGGTTAACAAATGAGCAAGTTCAATTTTTACCGATGTACGACGGTTTGAGCCTAGATAATATAATTGTAGTGACGCAAAAATCAGACGCGATAAGCGCGATAGAAGAGCTAAAAAAACATTCAGTTTTAGGGTTTGATACAGAAAGTAAGCCTTGTTTTAAAAAAGGTGAAATAAGTGATGGACCTCACCTTATTCAACTTTCTACAAAAGCAAAAGCGTATCTATTTCCTACTAAATTTTTTGACAACTTCGCCGCGATCGAGGGTATATTGTCAGGGCAAGATCACGAACTTTACCTTGACTTAAAAGTATGATCTTATACTCCTTTTTTAAGGAGCATTCTCATGCTTGATATTCAG